>CAMLMF010000280.1 GCA_946480995.1 uncultured Bdellovibrio sp.
GACTTGCCATCGGCATCGTACAATACTGAATAGCAAAGTGCGCTGAAGGACGATCATTACCTGACTTACCAAAGCCCCCGAACGGCAGACGAGAACTTGCTCCGTTCGTCGTGCGATTCCAATTCAGCAAACCAACACGGGCTTTGAACAAGGCGTCTTCATAAAGCTCTTTGTTTTTCGAAAACAACGCCATAACCAAGCCATATCCCGTGGAGTTAACGATTTCCATCGCGTGATCCCAGTTATCTGTCTGATAGATCGCCACGTTGGGCCCAAAGATTTCACTTTTTTGATAAACGCTGTTGGGATCAAATTTATTCACAATGTGAATACTTGGAGTCACATAGTAACCTTTGTGTTTTAAATCCAAAGCTTTTCCGCGCATCAAGCTTTCACAATTTTCACGATTGGCGATTTCTTGGAAGCGAATATATTTTTCCACTGCTGCCGCATTAATCAACGGACCCATGAAAGCATTTTCTTTCCAATGCGCAATCGATAATTTCTTTGCTGCCTGGTAAAATCTTTCCGTGAACTCTTCAGCAATCTTGGGATGCAAAATCACGCGACTTGTACATGAACACCGTTGTCCCGCAGTCATATAGGCGCCGACCAACGTTTCATAGACAGCTTTGTCCATGTCAGCGTCTTCCCATACCACGGTGGCGTTCTTGCCGCCCATTTCTAAAGCTAAAAGCTTCCAGTAATGAGTTAAAGTTTCCTGCTTAATTTTTAAACCTACTTCATAAGAACCTGTGAACAGAATTCCGTCGACAAACTCATGTGCAACCAAACGTCCGCCCGCAGCGCCTTCACCTTGTACTAGGTTGAATACACCTGGAGGAAATTGTGCTTTTTCAAACATCTCTGCCATAAACTGACCAACAGCCGGAGTTTGCTCTGAAGGTTTAAAGACCACAGTATTTCCAGCGATCAATGCTGGAATGATGTGTCCGTTAGGCAAGTGAGCTGGGAAGTTAAAAGGACCCACAACGGCCATGACACCGCGTGATCTGTGACGAATCACACCATCAACTTGCGGCAAAGCATTTACGATGCGTTCATCTGCAATCAAATTCAAAGAGTGATTAAGAGTGATATCGATTTTAGCACCCAAAGCTTTCGCTTCAGTCATCGCTTCCCACGACGGCTTTCCTGTATCACGAGAGATGACTTGTGCCATCTGCTCTGCGTGGCCATCGAAAAGTTCTTTCAGGCGCATAAGATAGTTTTTTCTTTCGGCCATAGAAAGAGTCGCCCACGCAGGATAAGCTTTTTTCGCAGCAGTGCATGCCTCATCAACGTGATCATGCTTATAGGGCACCGTCATCACTAGATCGTTGAGATCCGCGGGACTGATGTCTTTAAATTCGCCATCCCCTTTATTGACCGGAACAAAACGTCCATTAATAAAATCGCCTTTGTATTTCACTTCAAACATGGTGGTCGTCATGTCTATCTTCCTCTGTTGTAATTAAATGGGGATACGTAAACTTCATCACCGGCTTCAATATTTAGAATCTGTCTTACCTTGGGCGCAATCGCGACGTCACCGCCACGGATATCCGCTGAAGCTAAAGACACACGGAACTCTTCGCCAGTTGTTGCGACAAGCACCTGTTCTTTGTAAGCGGCGTCTTTAAATTCGCTCACACGCAAACGCTGGCCATGCTTGATCGGCAAAATATCTTCGGTGTTCGCACCATAGTGAGGACCCCCATCAAAAGGGTCGACCTCATCAAGGTAACTAAAACCAATGCTTTCCAAAAGGTGTTGTGCCGGCTTCGTAGCTTCACCGACACGGCCTAACACCAAACGCGCTTTCGCATCTAAAAGTGCTAAGTAAATATCATCTTGCGGGAACAGGCTTTCGATAAATTCCTTGTGTGATTGGCTAAGCAAGTCAGCCTCTTGATACGGCAAGCCCGTAAAGCGTCGCCCCAAAGCTTCCCAAAATTCACTGCGGCCTTCGTCAGTCAACGGTGGCGTCAATTCGCACAACACGCGCTGTTCAAATTTGTCGGGATAAAGTCCCATGTACAAAAAGCGCGACAAACTTATTTGCTTTCCTAATTTTTCCGGACGACGACGATATGCTTTATCAACAAGAAGTCCTCCGATTTCTGTTGGGCCATCAAAGTCCAACTGAAAGCGCAATACTTGATGGATAAAACCAATTCCCAAATCTTGAGAAAAATGGTCTCGCTTAAAGATTTTAAAAAAACTGTGAGGAACTTCTTCGCTGCCGTGCTTTGCCAGCACCAACGAACTTCCCACGACACATTTTTCTTCTATGTCTTCCACCACAAACAAATATTCTGATTTGTGCTTTGGCAACTTGCCGGCAAAAGATTGCTCACTGCGATCAATCTTTTCACCAATCACTTTTTTATCCCCTGGCAAATTCAGCAAATTAAATTGCTTTGCCAGATCAACCAACTGACTTAAATCGTCATGTTGGACTGGTCTGATAACAAAACTCATAAACAAAACCTTTCAATGACCCGTTTGTAAAACTGCGTGGCTTTTTCTAAGTCAGCCAGCGCCACATGTTCTTGTGGCGTGTGCACGTTGCCTTCACGCTTGCCCGGACCGAAGCACACGCACTCAACACCGATGCGAGAGAAAATACTGGCTTCGTTCGTCGAAGCTTGCGAAATAGGTTGGTCACTCAAGCCCATCGCTCGCATCTCGTCCAGACAGCCTTTCACCAACATCGAATTTACTTCGGTGCGGAATGGCTTCTTGTAATCATTCACACTAAAACTTGCCCCGTTGCTTTCGCAAACATCGCGCAAGCGCGCCATCCAACCCTCGTAAATCTCATGCGTTATCACGGGCGGAATACGACACGTTCCTGAAATTTGAATGTCATCCTCGTTGGTGCGAATCAGACCGATATTCAAAGTCGGAGTACTGGGATAAAAATCGTTGTCTTTATAGTCTAAAAACTCAAGCTCTAACGCCTTCACGGCTCTATAAATATTTGCAATCTTGCGCGAGATCGGATTTTGAATCATCGACACCATGTCGATTTCCAAAAACGCATGGCTGGGTACGGTGTTAAAGTTAATACCGCCATCCACTTCCATGACATTCACAGTGTCGGGAAGCATCATCAGATACTCGAGCATTTTAATGATTGCACTTTCGCCTAAGTGAGGTGTCGAAGAATGCGCCGCCTTACCGCGGAAAAGCTTTGATTGTGTCGAGGTGCTTTCGCGCAAGTTGTGCTCTTCGCGATAAACCTTTTCTTCCTCACTAAAGGGCACGCGAATTTCAACGCTAGCAAAACCTTTTGCCGCATTGATAACCTTAAGATCACTGGGTTCACCAATCAACGCCATCTTCGCTGAAACTTTATTCTTTCGAATCAGTTTTAAAGCCCCCTGCATCCCCGATTCTTCACCAAAAGTGCCGACCAAAACGGGCGGCAAGCGCCACGCGCGATTTTGTCCAAACGAAGACATCGCTTCAAGCTTGCACAAAAAATCCAACTTCACATCCGCAGCACCCAAACCATAAATTTTTCCATCAATAATGTGGGCATCAAAAGGATTCGCACCCGTTTGAGTCCACAACGGAAAAGGGCCTGGATCCACAGTGTCTAGATGTGTTTGCAACAAAAATTCTTTTTCAGGGCGCTCTTGGCTAAAGCGTGCAATCACGTTGATCTGCACAAGATCGCCAACAATCTCTTCTTGCTCCTCGACGTGCAAACCTTTCTGACGGCAAAACGCCGCCACCCATTTCGCAAGCTCTTTGTTGCCATGGGTGGGAGTGCTATCAATAGCAATTAATTGTCGGCAGACCTCGATAAAATCCAACTAGACTCCTTCGAGTAAGGTCTTTTCAATCGCCTTCAATGCAATGTCGATATCTTGATCTTGGATAATCGCCGGAACTAAGAAACGTGCGCGCACTGGATCTTTTCCGCATGGGAAAGCAATCACACCGTTGTGGAAAAGTTTATTCAAGAAAGCATTCGCACTTTCTTTTTTTCCGTCATGCGGAGTAAAGGCAATCATCAAACCCATACCGCCCGCATCTTGGGCGATTCCCTTACATGTCGTTTCATTCAAACGATTGATACCGTCGATAAAACGTTTATGGATTTGCATAATGCGACCCTGAGGCCCCAAAAAACCTTCGCTAAGCATGTCTAACATTTCCATACCCGCAGCCAATGAAGGAGTTGAGCCTGAGAAAGTTCCGGCAATCAAACCTGGCTTCGGATTGTATTCTTCTGTGTACAGAGTCGCGCCCACTTGCGCTGTCTTTGCAATCGTACAAATATCAACGTACTGGCCGATATCCAAAGTTTCATAGGCAAAGTATTCACCTGTGC
>CAMLMF010000281.1 GCA_946480995.1 uncultured Bdellovibrio sp.
CTGCTTTACGCGGCAGCTTGCCTCATCACCTTATTCAAGACTGCGGAAGTACGGAATTTCAACGATGGCGCGAACGCCTTTGCGTGCCATCGTAGCTGTGATCACGGCACGAACTCCGTTGATATTTCGGCCTTTGCTGCCGATGATTTGCCCGATGCTGTTTTGCTGACACTCCACGCGGTATACCGTGGTTCGATCCCCTTGCTCCACTTTGACGAAAACCGTTTCGGGTGTGTCGACAAGGCCGCGCACGAGGAGCTCTACCAACTGTCTTCCGGATTCAATAACGTCTTCTACTGGATCTGCCATTTCAAGCCTCATGTTATTCATAGAAACAAACTTTCCTTGTCCTCTGTGCGAGTTGCTTAACGTACTTTAGAAAGGTGTCTCAAATAAGAACACTTTCATGTTTATAAGCGCGTTACTCTTTCGTAACGGCAGATGTGTCGAATTGCTATAAACAAATAAATTTGTCGGGGGTTTCCTGAAAACGAAGAAGTAACGGATTTTACAGCGAAAACATGAAAAAGATTTCTTAAAAAATTTGGAGGTGAGTAGCAGATTTGAACTGCTGTAGAGGCTTTTGCAGAGCCTTGCCTAACCCCTCGGCCAACTCACCCAAAGAAAGGACTTTCAATCTATGCTTTGGGGGAGTTTAAGTCAATGTGAAAGACCAGACTTGAGCCTAACCGCCCAGCCTTTTCAAGGACTCAAAGGGCGTAAAGGTGACCTTCAATGCCTTCTCAACATGCCGAGGCTCTAGGCGTTGGCTCTTTTCAAGGTCTGCATAACTCCTTGCGACCCGCAGCGTCGCGAGATCTCTACGACGGGAAATCAGCTCTTTCGGAAAGAGTTCATTCATATAAAAGCTCGGCAAATCCCGAGTGAGTTCTTCCCATGTCCAGCGTGCTGAAACTTTTAAAAAGCGCGAATCTTTTTCAGATAGTTCAGCGCGAAAATGCCGGGCTTCGCTTAACTCCGCCAAAATATCTTTTCCTAGGACCGTCGCACCGACTTCCCGTCTTTGCGTATAAAAGATCAATTGAAAGCGATCCACCAACGGCCCCGAAAGGCGTTCAAGATAAGACTGACATCTTTTCAGGGATCTGCCGCAAACCACTTTACATTGTGGAACCCAATCACCGCAGGGACACAGATTTGTCGTCGCCACCACCAAAGTTTCCGCGGGGTGTTCTTCGATAAATCGGCCGCGTCTTAAGCGGATGCAAAATTCTTCCATCGGTTCACGCAAAGCCTCCTGCGCGCGCGGATGGAATTCTAGCAACTCATCTAAAATCAAAAGTCCTTTGTGTGCCCGAGTGATTTCGCCTTTACACGGAGGAACTCCCCCACCAATCAAGCCCAGCGGCGACGTTGAGTGGTGGGGTTGCACCAGCGGACGCCAACTGAGGGGCTCGCTTCCGAACTCTTTATTGTTCTTAATAATATCTTTAATATCTGCGGCCGACGGCTCCTGCAGAAGCGACAGCAAAGTTTTTGCAATCGTACTTTTGCCGGAACCCGCCGGGCCCGCGAGAAGGATCGAGTGTTCTCCGAGGGCAACGAGCTTTAACATTTCTGCTTGGCGCACTGGAAAACTTAAATCCATTCCAAACTGGGGCCGAGTGATCACGTGTTCTTTGATTTGCGCTGGAATTAAATCGGGACTGTGGATTGATTGCAGATCATGCAAACTGCGACGATGAAAAGGCGTCGCTAATTCCGCAGACGTCCCCGTCCACACGGTCACTTCTTCACCAGGCTCGAAGTCTTCGGCCAGATCTGTGGGCTCAAAAACTTCGCCATTTAAAGACAGCTCACCATAAACCATCACTGAGTCTTCTTGAGGCTTTGTCACTTGTTCGCTTTCCCACAAAAGTCCGAGAGCCACCGCAAGCTCTAAGCCGCGAGAGCTTTTTTTCAAGTGCGAGGGACGCAGGTTAACTAAAATCTGCTGTGCTTTAGGAAACTCAAAGCCTTGGGCACGGATCGCGCTTTTTATTCGGTGAATACTTTCTTTGATCGCCTGATCAGGCAAACCTAAGAACTGAATTTGCGGCAGCCCTGGAACAAAGCTGAGCTCGACTTCAACAGGAACAAGACGGTCATTTTCGCGGATGAGTGATTGTATTTTCATGCGTAAGGCACGAAGCAAAAAATAGATCAGGCTTTAAAGCAAAAAAAGGGCTTCTGAAGAGAAGCCCTTTCGGAATTCGGACAAATTACTTTTCAAGTTCGGGCATCTGGGACAGTGGATGATGCTCTTCGATGGTGCGTGACATGGTGTTGGTCGTCACGTTCGTATAAATCTGCGTAGTCTGGATACTTGCGTGTCCCAACAGCATTTGAATCGAACGCAAGTCAGCACCACTTTCCAACAAAGCCGTGGCACAGCCGTGACGGAATCTATGAGGATTGACAGGTTCTGAAAATCCAGCCTTTAACGACCAGGCCGCCAACCATCTCCACACATCAACACGGGACGGACGATGACCGCGATCATTGATCAAGATTGCCGGAGAGTTTTCTTTAACCAACGTTGGACGATGCTCTTTTAAATAGATCGTTAAGTTTTCGGCCAAACGCTCTGTCAAAGGAACTAATCGTTCTTTGCTCCCTTTACCTAAAACTTTAACCCAACGGTCCGTGGCATTGAAATCAGTGATATTCAAAGAAATCAATTCAGACACGCGACAACCTAAACCATACAAGAACAGCAAAGTGAGCTGGTTGCGGGCCGTTTTAATCGGGTCATTGACTTCAGCGGCATCAAAAAGCTGCTGAAATTCTTGCGGAGTTAAAACTTTTGGAAGTCCTACTTTAACTTTTGGCGGACGAAGCTCGCGCAATTCCGGCGATTTCATCCCGCGTGTTTCACAAAACTTAAAGTAAGTTCTTAAAGAAGACACCACACGCGCCTGAGACCGTGTAGACAGTTTATTCTTTTTCATAAACTCATAGAAGCCAGCAATGGTTTTTCCGGTCTTACCATATTCCACATACAGCTCAAGATCACGGCGATAGGCCATTACTGTATTCTGAGAACGTCCACGTACATTTTGTAATTCATCAAAGAAGTCGATCCAAAGAGGTAGTTCCATGAATCCATTAGACCTAGACTTTTATCAGAGGGCAAGAATTATTATGAAGGGTACCGAAACAAAAAAACCTAGGGCAAGAGCCCTAGGTTTTGAGTTTGCTTTTGGTTTTATTTTTCTTAATTACTGAATGATGTCGTAAAAATACTGCGAACAAGTCACACCGTTCACACGCACGATCGACACTTTCGCATAAAGATTCTGGCCGTTATTTAAAAATCCAAAACCGTAAGATGACGGAGCCTCAATACTGATCTCAATACCGCCTGTTGCTGTATAAAGAGATGGGAATGTGATATCACCGCCGCTTTTCATCGTGTCGTTCATCTGCCCGACCATGCGTGTTTGGATCGCGTATGTTCCAGCGGGAACAGTACATGTTGTAGATCCGTTATTAAATCCCTGAGAATACTCAGTGATAGTTTGCGAAACCACAAGTGTCCCCTGCGTTGCCACAGGTCCCACGTAACCTTTGTACATACTGCCCGATGCTGATGGCACAGTGCCGTTTGTTTGCCCGGTAACAACCATATTTTGCAAAGAAATATATCCCGTAGATCCCTGCGAATTGAATGTCGCCATTGTAAATGGCGCTGTGATCCCTTGGCAGTTGGTGCAACCATTACCATAAATCGGTGGCACTACAGGGGCGACGTAATCATTTCCGCCTTTGTTGCCACAGCTTGCTAGAGTTAGCATTAAGCCCAGCGTTGCAAATGCGAATGTGAAAAGCTTCGCTGGAAATCTTAAAGAGTTTTTATTAAGCCTTTCCATTTTTTTCTCCTTGTTTAAAAGTTCGTATCTTAGTTCGTTGTTAAAATTAAGTTCTACTTCAGTTCCGCGGCTACCGCCGCTGCACTCTGTGCGCCTCTGCGCCTACTTCATAGCCGCCGTTTTTGAAAGGCCGCTGAAAGTGCCCAGTTTTCTGTAGCCATCGGCTGGGTAGATAGCATTTTTATCTGTCACTGCAGAAGCGCGGCAGTAGTACGGGCTGATAGATCCCATAAACCAGCATTTTCGTGCACCTGACTGACTTGCGTAAACTTGTCTGAAGTTCTTGTAATAAACAGAGCCAGACACAGTTCCTGCACCTTGCGCATCCCCTTGGTTGATGTAGTTATCAAACACGAGAACAATCGCACCGTAAGTATCTTGAAAGAAGGCCGAGAAGTAATACTTGCCGTTGATC
>CAMLMF010000282.1 GCA_946480995.1 uncultured Bdellovibrio sp.
CAACATCGTCGAAGCCCATGGATACATCGAAAGGTACATTGCAGATATAGATGCAGAAGCTTTTATGGCTGATGCAAAAACTCAAGACGCGGTTTGCATGCGTCTTCAACAAATACTCGAATGCACAATAAAAATTTCACCACCCGCAAAAGCAAGTTTGCAAATTGACTGGTCGTCACTAACTGCCATGAGAAACAAAATTTCCCATTCCTACGTCGACGTGGACGCTGAAATTGTATGGGAAGTTATTCGAGAGTTCGCAGAATTTAAAAAACTCATGAAGTGGGTAAAGTCTAACATATAGATTTTAAAGCCATACAAGGTATGGCTGAGCCACAAATCTATCTAAAAATCTGACGGACCTTGCGAATATCAAGAATAAGGTCTTCAACACGGTCGTTGAAGTTTTCAAGTCTATGAATCACTTGATTCATGTCTTTTTCTTTGCGCACGTGAGCTTTAAGCTCCTTCATGGCATTGCGAGCACCCTCGATAGAAAAGCGATCACGGTGCAAAAGCTTACGGATCAACAGCGCATTTTCCACGTCTTTGCGAGTGTACATACGTTGGTTGTTGGAAGCTTTTTTCGGGCGCAGAACTTCGAACTCGGTTTCCCAATAACGAAGAACGTACTGTTTGATACCAAGAATTTCAGCGACATCGCCGATTTTAAAACCCATTTTATCTGGGATTGAATTGATTTCTTCCAGAAGCTTGTCATCACAAAGCATGGCTGGAATAGAAATCGGAGCCGTTGCCGTCAAAGGACCTGCAACAAGTTCGGTCTTTTCAACAAAATCAATATGCTGATCACCTAATGACAGCTCGGAAGTTTCAAGCTCCAAGCTTTCGGGACTATTCATTGTCGTTGTCATCGAAGTCATCATCATCATCGTCCTCATCAGTTAAGTGAGCATACTCTTCACCGTTCAACATAGCCTTCAAAACTTGTGAAGGACGGAATGTTAGAACACGGCGTGCAGAGATTTTAATTTGCTCACCTGTTTGCGGATTGCGACCAATTCTTTCGTTTTTTCCACGCACAACAAAGTTACCGAAACCAGAAATCTTAACCTTATCGCCATTTTGCAAAACATCTTTCAAGGTGTTAAAGCACAGCTCGACAAGTTCAGACGCTTCTTTCTTAGAGAAGCCGATCTTTTGATACACGTTCTCTACGATATCTGCCTTGGTCACTGTCGATTTACCTAAGTTCTGGCCTGCCATAAATTAACAACTCCTATAACTTTGCTTCCGCCTTCGCACCCTTGGTGCTTCGGCGGACTTCGGCGCTCCCGCTCAAAGAGCTTACGCTCATAAAGAATGCTACCAACTAACCGAAAACAATCAAGAATTTATCTTACGGAAAGATCAAAATTCTTTTTTAAGCTTTCTAGTACCTTGGTGGTCACCTCGTTGATCTGCGCTTCCTGCAGTGTGGCATTCTTATCTTGCAACCACAAACGGATCGCCACAGACTTCTTGCCCGCTTCCATTTTATCACCTTCGTAAAGGTCAAAAACGTCCACATTCACTAACAAGCCCGCCGCGGCCTTGCGGATGTCCTTCATAACGTCGCCGACTTTCAAAGATTTCGGCATCACGAAAGCAAAATCACGCTCGACCACCGGGAATTTCGATACACTTTGGATGCGATACGGACGAGGTTGTCCTTTGTAAAGCTGATCTAAATCTAATTCCGCCAAAGCAGCCGGTACACGGATCTTATTGTCATCCAAAAGAACCGGATGCAATGTTCCGATAAAGCCGACTTTCTTACCTTCTACCAACAATTGCGCAAATTGCCCTTGGTGTAAGAAGGCAGGAACTTCGCTTTTGCTAGCTGGGGTTACCCAAGTGTACGAAGAAATATTTAAAGACTTTAACAAAACTTCAACCGCTGCTTTAACTTCAAACACAATCGGATAGTCCAAAGACTTATTCCACAAGTTGCTCGACCGTCCCCACAAGGCCAACCCCAAACGACTTGTTTCTCCGTAAGATCCGTCATCTTTGACCGCAAAGGTGTTACCGATTTCAAACAAACGCCCCACCATGTTGCCATAGTGGAAGTTCGTGTTTAAGTTTTTGAAAAGTCCATAGCTTAAAGACGAGCGCATCACGTCCATCTCTTCATTCAAAGGATTCATAATACGAATCTCTTTTTCTGAAGAAGTCAGCCCTGCCGCTTTCAAAGTTTCTAAAGAGCCCAAGAATGCTTTTTCAGCCTTAGAGCCGACAAAAGCAAAATTGAACGCCTGCTGGAAGCCTTCCGAACGCATCAACTCGCTGGTTGTTCTGTTCAACATAAAAGCTTTGTCATGATTCGTTGGCGAATCTTTAAATACTGGCAAAGTTTCTGGAATATGCTCGTAACCGTTAAGGCGAGCATACTCTTCAACCAAATCCATGTCTTGTTCTAAGTCAAAGCGGAACGTCGGAGGCAAGACTTTATAACCGCTACCCTCTTTATCCACTTTGCAACCCAAACGCTTCATAAAATCGACAAACTTTGCGTCTTCAGCCGCATAACCCAAACGATCCGACACAGTTTGCACAGAAATAGAAACTGGCGCTTTCTTCACAGGATTTGGATAGAAATCATGGTGATCGCCATACGCTTCGCCACCGGCCACTTCTAAAATCAAAGTCGTCGCCCGATTTAAACCGCGCAAAGTTCCATCGGGATCCACACCGCGAGAAAAGCGGTAAGCAGAATCTGTATCAATACCATGTGTGCGTGAAGTTTTACGCGCCGTCATCGGCAAGAAGTAAGCAGCTTCCAAGAATACATTCGCCGTTGCCTCGCTTACGCCTGAATTCTTACCACCCACAACACCGGCTAAACACACGGGATGAGAAGCATCACGAATCGTTAGCTCTTCACCGGTCAAAGATTTTTCCGTGCCATCTAAAGTCACAAACTTTTCACCAGCCACCGCACGATCCACAACGATCTTTTTGCCGCCAATGAAAGCCGCATCAAATGCGTGCAACGGCTGACCCAATTCCATCATCACGTAATTAGTCACGTCGACGATGTTATTGATTGAGTTTAAACCGACACTTTCAATGCGCTGTTTTAACCACGCAGGCGATGGCCCGACTTTTACACCCTTGATAAAGCGACCCGTGTAACGAGGACACATATCAACAGCTTTAACTTCCAAGGCGATTTCAGACTTTGTCGAAGAGGAATTTACCTTCGGTTCGCTGTTCGGTGCTTTTAATTCTTTACCGAACAAGCACGCCACTTCGCGCGCCAAACCAAAGTGACTTAAACAGTCTGCACGATTTGGGGTCACTTTTAACTCGAACGTGATATCGGCATAACCGCCGTACTCAGCGTAAGCCATTCCCACCGGCGCATCCGCAGGCAAGATCGCAATACCATCAGATTCCTTCGCCAAACCCAGTTCTTTTAAAGAACAAAGCATGCCGGCAGAATCCACGCCACGCACTGCTGATTTTTTAATTGCGAAATTTCCCGGCAACACCGCGCCCGGCAAAGCCACGATCACACGATCGCCCGCTTTGTGATTTTGCGCCCCGCAAACGATTTGGTGCACAACACCTTCGCCCGTGGAAACACGACACAATGACAATTTATCCGCATTCGGATGTTTATCTTTTTCCAAAATGTGACCAATCACGACGTGATTAAAATCTTTGGCGCGATTGGTGATTTCTTCAACCTCAAGTCCCGCGCGAGTCAAAGCCTCTGCCAGCACTTCTGGTTTTTGAAAGAACTCTGTCACATCTACATAATCTTGGAGCCATTTTAAACTGATCTTCATTTTACAAACTGCCTTAAGAAACGAACGTCATTTTCAGGGAATAAACGAATGTCTTCGATGCCGTATTTAATAATCGCCATACGCTCGATACCAAAACCAAACGCAAAGCCTTGCCATTTTGGATATTCGATTTTCGCCGCTTGGAATACTTTTGGATTTACCAAACCACAGCCACCGATTTCAATCCAACCGGATTGTTTGCACAGACTGCAACCTTTGCCTTTACAAATCGGACATGAGCAATCCACTTCCGCAGAAGGCTCTGTGAAAGGGAAAAAGCTTGGACGGAAACGAGTTTTCAAACCCGGACCGAAGAATTCACGTACGAAGAAACTGATCGTGCCTTTAAGATCGGCCATCGATACTTTTTCATCAACGCACAAGGCTTCAATTTGATGGAAGTTCGGCAAATGCGAAATGTCGCTGTCGCAACGGAACACAGGCCCCGTACCAATCACACGCAATGGCAGCTTTTCT
>CAMLMF010000283.1 GCA_946480995.1 uncultured Bdellovibrio sp.
TTTAACTTTGTTTCGTCAAAAGGTACGGCAGTACAAAATAGCGATTCAATAGGTAATGAATCTTACCGATTGGCTAAGGCTCAGCTTCTTTTAAAGAAGGAAACTGACGATATTTCTTTCACCGGCCGCCTGGTTTACACGCCGACTTCTTATAGTGATGGGTCCAAGACTGTGAAAGCTTACTTTGGGGCATTGGAGCAAATGGAGCTTTTCTATAAATTTAATCCGCAGTTACAAATCGGTTTCGGTCGCTTCTTGACTACTATGGGTTATGAATCGTTGATGAGATACGAAAATGCTTTCTACTCTCCGACTGTTGCTTACCAAGCCATCGTTCCGGGTTATGGAGAAGGCTTGCGTGTTCGCTATTTGCCAGGCACTTGGTTGACGGCAACTCTTTCGACGTACAATCAATTTAATTATGGTGCTGTTGGCGAAGATCTGACTCCGACAAAGGCGACTGAGCTTTCATTTTTGTCGAACTTGGACAATTTGACTCTTTTCGCTGGCTACTTGATGGGTGCGGATAGCACGACAACTCCAGGCACGAACGAAGACAAAACTTCAACAAGCGTATGGGCTTCTTATAAGTTCATGCCACAATTGATGTTAGCGATTACTTACGATGCCAAATCAAATAAAGTAAATGGCGGGACAGAGCTTAAAACGAACTCAACTAGCGGTGTTTTAACTTATACTATCGACATTCATAACCTAGGACTTCGTTATGAAACTATTAGCAAAGCCGCGAACGCGGGCTATGGTACCGCTGATAAAGTTGACGTGATTTCAATCACGGACAAAATCGCCTTATCGAGCAATTTAAATGTTTATGTCGAATACCGTATGGACAAAGCAGACCAAAAAGTCTTCTTTGATAAAGACGGAGCCGCTGCGGACACAGCAAACATTGTGACCCTGGGCGCCTTGGCTTACTTCTAGATTTATGACATATAAAAGGCTCCGCAAGGGGCCTTTTAGTTATTGGTTTAAGCTCTACGATATCCTTATCATATTATAGTTCTCTCTCCCTCCCCCTTGCTTCACTTTCAAAGTACATCGCCAAACACAAATAAATGCGAATAATGTGCTTTTCCGGCACCTAAGTTGTGCTAGGCTTTAATAAAAGGAAATACATCCTGAACATGCAAAAAAAGAAAATCATCAACGGCACCATCAAAAGACATCCGGACGGCTTTGGATTTTTTATCCCTGAAGACATCGAACATCCCGATGTCTATATTCCACGCCAGTCCATGGATGGGATCATGACCAATGATAAGGTCGCCATCGAAGTATTCCCCGAAAAAGGTACGGATCGTTTTCGCGGCGAAATAGTCAAAGTTTTATCCCGCGGAACCAAAGTGGTCGTTGGCCGCTTTTACAAACTGAATGAGCGCATGGGCGCGATTCGTGACGAAGGAAAAGGTTGGGGTCAAGATCTTAAGATCAAAATTGAAGATTCCATGGAAGCCAAAGACAAAGAACTTGTGACGGCGGAAATTTCAACCTATCCGGACAATGACAAACCTTTCACTGGAAAAATCATCGAAATTATCGGTGATGCTTTAGATCCGCTCACAGACATCAAGCGCGTGATCCGCTCCAACAGCATTCCTTTAGAGTTTTCTAAAGCGACATTAGAAGAAGCCGAACACTTTAACGAAGTGCCTGATGAAAAAGACTTTAAAGGCCGCCGCGATCTGCGTGATAAAAATCTGATCACGATTGACGGCGCGACAGCGAAGGACTTTGACGACGCGGTTTACGTCGAGGTCATGGACGAAGGCTTCTTGTTATATGTTGCAATCGCCGATGTCAGTCACTATGTGCGCATCGGTTCTGCCATCGACAAAGACGCTTATGAACGCGGAACCTCGGTTTACTTCCCGAATTACGTCGTACCGATGTTGCCGGAAGTTTTAAGTAATGGCTTGTGTTCTTTAAATCCTCACGTGCCCCGCTTATGTTTGGTTGCGGAAATACTTTTTGATTTCACGGGCGAAGTGAAACGTTCCGACTTCTATGAAGGAGTCATGGAAAGCAAAGCCCGCGTTACCTATGGTGAAGCGCAAGAAATTATCGATGGCAATGCCTCTGACAAACATGCCCACGTCAAAGAAAACATTCTGCGTTTAGCCGACTTAGCGAAAATCTTGATGGCAAAACGCTTTAAAGAAGGCTCTTTGGATCTAGAAATTCCCGAGGTCGAACTGGTGATCGATGGTGCTGGTGTCCCGGTTGACATTCAAAAATCAGAGCGTTTGTTCGCCCATCGCTTGATTGAGGAAATGATGTTAGCTGCGAACGTCGCTGTGGCCACGTTCCTATCCAGCAGAAATATCCCCGCATTATATCGTATCCATGAACCACCCAACGAAATGGCCATCCGAGTTTTAGAAAAGTATCTAAATAATTTCGGCGGCAAAACCAAATTGAACCAAGGGAAGTTGCAAAAACGTCTGACCAAAGCATTGGAAGAGTTTGAAAATCGTCCTGAGGCGCAGATTTTAAATATTCTGACTTTACGTTCAATGAGCCAAGCCAAGTACAGCATGAATAATGTCGGCCACTTTGGTTTAGGCTTTGAGTTCTATAGCCACTTTACTTCCCCGATTCGTCGCTATCCGGATTTAATTGTGCATCGTTTGTTGAAAAATCAAGTGATGCCGAATTCGCAGTATCGCCTGATGAGCGAAGATGATTTAGCCACAGCGGGAACTATCTTGTCGGCGGCCGAACAACGCTCGACAAAAGCAGAACGCCAAGTGCAGTCGATTAAAAAAGCGCGCTTTATGGAAAAATTCATCGGTCAAGAATTCGACGGCATGATCAGCTCTGTCGCGAAGTTCGGGGTCTTTGTTCTTTTACGTGAATACGAAGTCGACGGCTTAGTACGCCTTGAAGACCTGGGCAGTGAACGTTTTGAATACGATGAAGAAAATATTCGTCTGGTCGCAAAACGTTCAGGCTTTTCGTATGGCATTGGCGACACAATTCGCATTCAAGTGGTCGCCGCAGATCCTGAGCTAGGGCAAATTAATTTTGCTTTGGCAGGCGCTGATAAAGAAGAAACGGCAGGTAAGAAAACTTCAGCCGAAGCTTCGGCCGGAGCTTATCTTAAAAAATTGCATAGCCAGCATAAACATCGCGGCTCTGGCGGCAGACCAGATCGCGAGGAACGTTCTTCGTTTAAGGATCGCCAAAAATCTGGAAAAGATTTTGGTCCTGGCGGCAAAAAGAAAAAAGACTTTGAAGGCAAAGACGGAAAATCGGGATTCAAAAAAAATTCCCCGAATCCAAAAGGCCGTTCACACTTTTTTGAAGATTCACGCAAAGACGAGCGCGGTCAGCAAGAGAAACTGCAAAAGATTCAGCGCCAACAAAAGTTCGAACCCGGCAAGCGTGACGACGACAAAAAAGGTCCTGACCAAAACTTGTTGAATATGATCCTTGGTCCAGCCAAGTATCGTGGCAACTCGCCAGAGGTCCCAGCGCAAGACAAACCGAAACTCAGTAAAAAATTGATGTTTGCCGAACAGTCTAAACTCCGAGATAATGACGAGAATTCGGAGAAAAATAGTGACAGCCTTAAATACCGGACGCCAGATCGGAAAGACCCTAAAAAACGCAGCTCGGCTAAGAACGATAGTCGGGGTGTTCGCAAAGCACGGGTTTCACCAGGTCGCGGAAAAGGTAAAGCTCGGTAAGTTCATTATCGAGCGCATGAACAGCAGCTCCGACATCGAAACTCTTTCGATGCCGGAGAGAATGCGCATGAGCTTTGAAGAGCTCGGACCCACCTTCGTCAAATTAGGCCAATTGTTAGCCACACGTCCCGATCTTGTTCCCGAAGAATATGTCAGCGAATTTGAAAAATTGCATGATCGCGTGCAACCACTTCCTTTTAGCGTGATCGAAACCGTTCTTAAAGACGAGTTTGGCAATGCCCTTTACCAAAAATTCGAAAGCATTGACCCAGAACCCTTGGGTTCAGCCAGCATTGCGCAAGTTCATCGCGCGCGCCTAAGCACGGGTGAACACGTTGTAATCAAAGTGCAGCGTCCAGGTATTATTCAGAAAATTAATGACGACCTGAGTGTTCTTTATCTTTTAGCAGAACTGATTGTTCATTATATTCCCGAAGCACGTCCCTATAATCCTGTGGGCATCGTCGATGAATACTTCCGCACTTTAGAATTTGAAACGAACTTTGTCGTCGAAGCCAATAACATCCGACGCTTTCAAGAAAACTTCGCAG
>CAMLMF010000284.1 GCA_946480995.1 uncultured Bdellovibrio sp.
TAAAATCGAACTGACAGTTCGTGGGGGCTTTCTAGAAAAAGATCCAAGCACGCCCATTAAGAAAGCCTGGGAAGGCCTTTCAATTGATACTTATGATCGCATGACGGTCTTGCAGATGGAGCTAAATAAACTCTCTGCTCGGCACACGGTTGAAATTACCCACTACTTCGGCCAGATATTGTCTTCGACAGGAGAGATCCTTTTTCCGTCAAAGCGGTGGATTCTTGGGCGACCATTCGCAGGCTCTGGCCGCTCACCACCAGCCTTCATCGTAAAATCCGACACTGCATAGTCCTCAAGCGGAGGATTCACAATGAAAGTACAGCTTTTCGCACTCATTAAAGGATTGGTGTCTGTTTTGCCAGAGCTAAAAACCATGGGCTTTCCCGTTCTGCAATCAAAGATAAAAATCTCTCCACCGCCGGTAATGGGCGTTGCCATTAAGAAATAGCTTCCGCAAAAATTCGGCTTTTTTCCAGATTCTTCAAATTCACTCTTAATCGCTTTACGATAAATATTGGTTTTTTTGCTGAGGTTCACTTTAGGAACTTTACACCAAGGCAACGGATCACTTTTGGCAGGACTCTCTTTAAGAAGCTTTTCGTACTTAGGCAAAAGAAGATCTTTGGGAACTTCCTTCACTGCAGAAGCTGGGGCAGCCGAGCCCCCCGACTTCGGGAGCGCACAAGAATTTAAAACAAGAATTCCCAATAAGATTGCGACAAGCTTAATCAGTTTTTCCATATTAAAAATATTTACTTTGAACTTACAAAAGGTCAAATCCAAAAGTGCGCTTTAAATTACCGGAAACGGCACTTCATGCTTCGTCCACTACGAAAAAATAACGCTTCGCCCTCATCGACTTGCGCCATCGTGCCGAAACGCCCCTTGCTACTGGTTATTTCCATGTGTCCAGATGTTTTCAGTGAACCTACTAAAGAGGTGATCTCGCTGACCCTATTCCCCAAAGGATCGTATTCGTAAACTGTAATATCCCACACTGCCTCTGCCGACAGTGCGACAACAGTTAAAGTCGTTTGATTAAAATCATCTGGGCAAGTGAAGGTCAGGTTGTGACCGAGTTCAATTGAATTTGTCTCTTTCGCACTTACTAAAGATACATTCAGCATCAACAACACAGTAAGAATAAGGCTCTTCATCTCTTAACGTTGCGATTAAAAATAAAATTTTGCAAGTACTTACGGATGACATACAACGAGACAGACCTACCCTTCATCGGCAGGATCAGACACCTAGAGAGTAAAGATTTTGAAATAAAAAACCCGACCATTCCTAGTCGGGTTTTGAATTTAACACTCTGTAAGCTGGCAATCTTAGAACAAGTTGATGTTCGTAGAAAGAGCCACGTTTGTTCTGTCATCGCGGATGTCTTTAGGTGTGAACTGGATATTTGGGTAAAGATAGATATCACGAGTTACAGAAATACCTACACCTACGGATTGGTAAGGCTCTTCTTGCTTAAACTCTGTTACATCTTCTTTGCGCTTGAATTCACCGTAACCAAAAACTGTTCTGAATGAATATCTGTCAGTGAAAGAATATTGCATGAACGGATAAGCGCCCACAAGCCATTCGTCACGGAATACAGCACCTGAATCCAAGCCCGCTTTATAAGCTTTGTTAGTGATCTCATTACCGTAGAAATCTTTGCTTAAGCTGAAGCTTACGCCACCAGTCCATTTCGTAGAACCGAAATTAGCAAGGATCGTTTGGCTATAGCTAAGATTATACATGTAACCAAGTGCTGTCGTTGTATCTGCAGTGTAATAGCTGCCTGTTGCACTTGAAATCATTTGCGTGCCGAAAGCTTTGTAACCACGGCTCCAACCTAGGTAAGGAGTTGAGACACGGTAACGAGCAACTTCTTTACCACCACCGTAAAACGTTTTATCTTCTGCATTCTTAGTGATATCGCCATGGAATGGATCCACGATCGTAACACCAGTACCGAAGCTCAAGTTATCACGTTCATTTAAACGATAGTTAACACCTACGTTACCAGACAATGTTGCTAATACTTCTGTATCAGGACCTGTGCGGTAAGCTGGGCGAACTGTAGCACCTGGATCTTTAAGACTGCCACCAGAATAGCCCAGTGTAGATTTGAAAGACCATTGAGATTTGGAACCTAGAGTGGCTCTCATACGAGCATCGGTGATCTCGTCATCGATGTCTTTTACTTTTTCAGTTGGTTTTTGAAGATCAGTTACTTTTACTGAAGATTCATTTGTCGCACTTATAGATGTGCTCTTTGTTTCAGTTTGCGCACCGGAATTAACTGCAAAAGCTGCAGTCAAAGTTAATACTAATAATGCATTCTTACTCATAGGACCCCTCCTGGTTTGGCAAAGGTTTTTTACGTATTCCGAACCATTTGCCAGCTCGTTTTTCCATTATGGGGTCCCAATTGCGATTTTTACCTGGGACCTTAGCTTTCTTATAGGATTTGGCTGCTTTCTAAGGCGACGAAGTGCCTCTATTTTGCATAAATATTTAGCGTGTTTCTGAAAATAGACGACTTCGCATGGTTCTCTTTAATCGCAGAAACAAGCTTGAAGCCGTTGCGAACTAGAATAATTTCAGGGGAAAGAGTCTTATCATTTCCCTCGATCTCAAGCTCCGTACCCTTGGTACAGCCCACCAACTTCTTCGCCTCGGTGTTGCTGTTGACCACACAGATCTCGTTTAAACCATCATTAGGCGTTCTGTATAGGATCATGCTTTGATCAGGCTTGCCTTCATTGCGAATTGGAAAGGTCTGATCCTTTAGGAAGCCCGCTTTATTTAAAACCTCTTCATTTTGATCTAAACTTTCAGCGTATTGGCTGCCTGTAAAAAGCCATTTTCCGTTGTTATAAAATAAGCCTGAAGAACAATCCGTTTGTCCGACAATAACGCTATCCGCGTACTGACCGTAGTGACGATACATACAAAACTGCGGAGCCGCAGTTTGTGCCAAAACGGATTGCGCTGCCAAAGAAAGAATCAATGTGCTGAAAATGGTCATTACCTTGTTCATAGGAACTCCTAAAATCGTGTTTAAAAGAAAATTTTGCGATCCTAGGAGCGGTTGCAGGATTGGTGCCTAATACTTAAGGTCATATTCGAAAACGAAAAATAATAAACTTGAGATAGCTAATTTCATATGAACCTCTTTTGTTTTCGAAACCGGGCATGCCATCGTTGATTTATTCATACTACACTCCTTCTTCTTAATAGTCCTCGCAGTAAAAGCCAGATCTTACGATCTTCTCATCGCAGACTTTGATTGAAACAACTGCGCCGGCATAGTCTCCGGCCGGGCAAATACTTCTGTTGCTGGTGACAGCTCTTACCTCATTACATCCATCGTTTTCTGGATTAACTTTAAGGCTATCGAAAACCAAATCTGGTATCGCAAACTTTTTTCGTGCATGTTCCTTAAGCAGGTTTTTTGCCGTCTCGTCACTTAAAAGTTCTCGACCGTCGAATTCGCTGCAGTAAAACTCGGCATCATAGACAGACTCTTCGTTTGGCAGCCCCTGATTCGCAGGGCTTTCAAATGTCAAACTAAGGCGATTAATCTTTTGGTTGGCATCACGGAAGACTTTGATTCCCCAAAAATGTCCGCCAGAAAAAGTTCCTTCGGCGTTCACTTTAAGATCTGCTTCCCAAATAACCGGAGACCCACCAAAGAACTGCACGGGCATTTTGATTTTGCGAGTTGAAAATTCAACAGTCCCGACTGCCGGGATGGAGTCGAGCGGATAACCTTGGTCGATCTTGCTTAAATAACAACTTACTTTTTCGTGGGAGCTAACTGCCAATGCCGCGTTTGCTTGCAAAACTAAGAGCATTAAGAGTGAAATTTTCATCATTCGTGCCATGTAAAGCCTCCTGAAGGGGGTTGGGTCATCGAAACCGAGGCCCAAATTGACATAAGCCATGGTATATGTGAAATATATCTTATAAATATTTACCATATGCAGTTGGTATACCTATGAAACAGTCCGTGGACCTTAACTATCTTAAATATTTTTACTTTGTTGCCAAAGAAAATGGCTTTACCAAGGCCGCCGAAAAACTGGGAGTGCAGCAGCCCGTTGTTAGTCGTGCAGTAAAAATCTTAGAACAAGAATTCAAATGCCATCTTTTAGAACGCCAACGTAAGCAAGTGTTGTTAACTGCCGAAGGTCGTGAAGTTTACAATTATTGCCGCGTGATTTTTGATGCTGTGGAAAATTTGAATCAACAAGTC
>CAMLMF010000285.1 GCA_946480995.1 uncultured Bdellovibrio sp.
TTACCTTTCCTTATTTCGGGCTTCAGAGGTCGGTCGAAAAACCTATTCTCAGATGTCTTTCCTGATCGATTTGCAGACGATCGGTGATCGCGATCAGATCATCGAGCGCGGCAGAAAGCTGGTTGCGAAGGGATTTGCCGATCGTGGCGTATACCGTTTATTAGTGCAATATCTTACGGACCTTAAAAGAAATGTTCTAGCAGAAGACATAGCGGCGAAAGCTGTGCGCGATTTCCCCGATTTGCGCGAGGAAGTTTATGCCCTGATTGTCAGTAAAAATAGTTAGTCGACCACAGACGATCGGGTCAGCTCTATTTTTGCCATTTCTTTTTTGGAACTTTGATTTTACTTTGTGCTTTTTGATAAGCAGCCCAACGCTCTTCGGATAAAGTATTTTCTTTAAGGGCCGCACTGATCGCGCATCCCGGATCCATTTTATGTCGACACGTCGTGAATTTGCATTGCAGGGTCAATTCTTCAACGTCAGAAAAATCGTTAGCTGAATTTGCATCTTGTCCGCTTTGAATAGCCGCGATTTCCTGCATGCCTGGGGTATCGATAATCAAACCTCCCCAGCGCGTGTGCAAAAGATTTCTCGAGGTCGTAGTGTGTTTGCCTTTAGATTCGATGCCTAGCTCGCCAGTTTTTTGTTCTTCACTGCCGGTTAGATAATTGCTTAGAGTCGATTTGCCGACACCAGAAGAACCCAAAAGCACCGTCGTTTTACCAAGCGTAAAGAATTTTTCTAAAGCGTCTATCGATGAAGGCACTAACGACGAAACCAAAAGTGTTTCCACTTCACCCAATGTGTCTTTAATTTTTTGTAAATAGTCTTGTGGATTTGTGCATAAATCAGTCTTCGTTATCAGAATGTGCGAAGTCGCACCAGAATCTTTACCAATTTCTAAGTATCGGCTTAGGCGTTCAAGATCAAAATCTTCATTGGCGGAGGTGACGATCAGCAGGTGATCCACATTACTTGCAAGATGCTGAATTTTATTTGCAGCGCCCGAGCGTTGCCGTCCCAAATAGCTTCTTCTTGGAAGGATATGATGAATATTGGCTTTTTCTTGCCCTTCCCCTTGGGTAAAAGCAACCCAATCGCCTACGGTTGGAAAATCGCCGGAAGCTTTGCTCGCCTTAAACAACCGTGTGCTGATGACGGCCTCTAAGACGTCGTCTGCTGTGACCTGAATATAATAATGACCGCGCCCTTGGCTAATGATGCGAGCTGGGTAAAGACCTGGTTCGCGGATTTTATCAAAACTTTCTTGAAAGAAATCATTCCAACCCAAAGAGGTTAGAAAGGGGGAGTAAGTACTCATCGAGGGAAGCTTGTTTGCATAGGCATAAGGTGTCTTAACACACCCTCACCCAGACGCAAAGGACGAATTAGGTCGCACTGAGAGCAGAGGCTTGCCTTTTCTTGATAAAACTTACCTGTCAAAAATACTGACAGGGGATTTTTTGGCGGAATTCCATTATCTTCTATTTTCTTAAATAAATAGGAGATCGCAAATGTTGAAACTGGCGTTGCAAACGGCCCTTTTTCTTGGATTAAGCTCATCGGCATTTGCTGCCTATTTTCAGGCGGACTTCCCAACAGCTTCGGCAAAAAGCGAGCTTGGCACCCACATCATCGTAACAGGTAAGGGGATGGAAGTCGGCGACCAATGGCTTCGCGCGGGTCATACTCAGGCTTTGTTGTTTAAAGATCGTCCTCAACACGGGGCTATTAGATTTATTGGTGCAATCGAAAACACGGACACGTTGAAGCATCTTAATAAATGGGGTTACACAAATATCCAGGTGTTCGATAAGACCTTCACGGGCTCTCGTTTGGTGGCCGCTATCACGGAAGTTGCTAAGATCGGTTCTATCGATTTTATAGGTCATAATGGGGCCCTATTGGGTTTTGCGTTGGAAGATTATAAAAATCGTTTCTTTTTAGAAGATGTAAAAGCTATGAAGGCTTTGGCTGTGCGCATGACGGCTGATTCGTTTGTGCGCATCATGGGTTGCAATACGGGCTGGGGATTGGCGCCGGCTTTGGCGCAAGCTCTTCAAGCTCCTGTTGCAGGCAGCTTCACTTTTGCAGATATCGAAAAGCTTCACGAAACGGGCGCGTGGTATTACCACGACGAGGGCCGCTATCCGGGCGGATCTTTTTTAAGACGTAATGAGCTATCTTATAATTATCCGGTGGATTGTTATGCTGATGGTGGATGCATGCGCTTAAAACCTGTGCGCATCAATTATCAAGGCAGACACGGAAGCTATGCAGGCACAGTGCCTTTCTTAAAATTCTTTTGCGGCGGTGTAAGTTCTGCGGATTGTTTCCGTCGTATGGCTATATCGACGATTTATGAAGTCAGTACTGTGGCTGTTAAAGAAATCCCTACGCCAGATCAGTTCGCGGACATCATGATTGATCACTTTTGCCCATCTTATGTGAACGCAGCTAAACGCACAGATTGTGCGACGGCTGTGGGAAATCACGTGCGTGGTATCAAAGCTTTACCTTCTACTTACAGCCAAGCAGATGGCCCGACGCTCACTTGTAACTTCGAGTCGTGCAGCGTGGTTAAAGACTGTTCCTCGGGAACTTGCGTGATGAAGGGGATCGCTAACGCTCCTCCATCAACTACGTTTGTTGATGAGTTGAATGCGTTTATGGCGGGATATAAACTGATTGCTCAGTAGTTAGAAACAAATGGGCAAAGGATGTCATAAGTGACGCTTCAGAAGAATGTTGATGATCGCGCGCAAAGCTGATGGCGTATGACGATTCTTCGGGTAGTATAAATAAAGACCTTCGTGCTCTGGACTCCAATCTTCTAAAAGCACGATCAGTTCATTTGAGGCTACGTCCTTTTTAATTAAGGGTTCCGCGAAGTGTGCAATGCCAATACCTTTTTTAACAGCATCCATAAGTAGGCTTGGATTGTTTGTCGTCATGGTTCCTTTGACGGGGACGGTCGTCTTTTTGCCCAGTTTCTTGTATTGCCATTCGTACAGTTTACCATTTTGAAGTCGAAAGCCGAGGCAGTTGTGATCCAAAAGGTCAGAAGGTTTTTTGGGACGCCCATGCTTCTTAATATAAGCTGGCGATGCAACCGTAACGAAGCGAAAATCGTCGACTATAGGAACGGCTACCATGTCCTTTGGGATTAGTTTTTTGAGTCGAACTCCGGCGTCGAATCCATCTGCAACGATGTCGATCGGATGGTTGTCAACAATGAGCTCGAGATGGACATCTGGAAATTTATCTCGAAGTTTAAGGCCTATTTTTTCAAATAAAATGAGTGCTCCGGGGTCGCTTGTGTTAATGCGAACGGTTCCATTTGGTTTATTATCTGCACTTAAATCCAAGGCCTGTCGTAAATCCCGAAAGATCGTATTAATTTGTGGTAACAGCTTTTGTCCGGCCTCGGTCAGCGATACGCTTCGAGTTGTACGATTAAATAAACGGGTTTTTAATCTCTCTTCGAGTGATCGCACAAGATGGCTAAGAGTTGACGGGGTTAGATTTAATTCCGCAGAGGCCTTGTTAAAGCTTAAAAGCGTGGCCACCTTTTGAAAGGCCAGCAGTTCATTTAATGGTGGCATCGTCATTCATGGCTCCTATCGTATAGTGCATGCAAATTATTTCTATTTTATATCTAATATCCCTTGCGTACAATGAGTCAATAGCTGGCCTGGCAAAGGCCTTATCACCAAGGAGATCGACACATGGACAAGAGAATATTTCTAGTTACTGGTGGAAGTAAGGGTATTGGCAAAGAAATCGTTCGACAGCTGGTTGGCAAAGGCCATACTGTCTATCTCGGCGCTCGTAACTTAAATGAGGGGCGAAAAGCCGCAGAAGAGATTCTTGCTTTTGGCGATGTTCGTCTAATACATATCGACCTGACCGATTCAAATTCGCAGAAATCAGCGGCAGAACAGATTCGAAAAGACTCTGGTTTTCTTGACGGCTTGATTAACAACGCCGGTATTTGTACTGACTACGCCCTGCCAACGACGGCAAGTCTCGAAGCTCTGCGTGAGCATTTTGAGACAAACTTCTTTGGTACGATTGCCGTAACACAAAGTATGCTCCCTCTTTTGCGGCTAGGTAAGGGTAAGGTCATTGTCAATGTCTCAACAGGACTTGCCTCGTTGGGTCTGCAGGGAGAACCCTCTTGGCCTTTTCATGGAGTAAATCTCCTTGCTTACAACTCATCAAAGACAGCGCTAAATATGTTCACGG
>CAMLMF010000286.1 GCA_946480995.1 uncultured Bdellovibrio sp.
GCCGTCACAGGAACAGACGATGGAGTCATGTATGCATTGAAAGGGGTTTTCGGATTTTACCCTGGTGCATATTCCATGCTTCCCTATTATCAAAAAATGCGTGAATACACGAATCTTGAGGGCCGCAATCTTTGGGATTACAAACTGAATCTTTCTAAAGACCAAGTCAGTTTTCTGATTGATCACTTGCTAGAACTTGAGGGCAGTTTTGCGCCTTATTATTTTGCCGATGAGAATTGTTCACAGCAGATACTAGAACTGATTGAGGTTGCTGCACCTGATCTGAATATCGCCGCAAGTTTTACCGATGTTACGATTCCTCTAGATACGCTTAAAGCTTTGCATAAAAAGGGTCTTCTTTCTGGTGAAGGTTTGCGCACGTCCTTGCAAAGTGATTGGCAAACCCGCTTTACTAAACTGAATTTGTCCCAACGCAATCACTTAAAAGAAATTATCCGGGAACCAAAAAATCCAAACTTAACTGCACTCGAAGCAAAACAACAGGCCGAGGTATTAGAAGCGTCTTTAAGCTATTTTGCAGTTCAAGAGTATCGGCAGAAAAAAGAGCTTAGCGAAATAAAATATCCACTTTCCGTCGCTCGTGCGCGCCTGGGTTCCGTGACCGACGCGTTAGAGACGACCAAGTCCGCGTCGCCACTGTTAAGCCCTCCTTCTGTCGCCTATTATTTGGGATATGGGAAACTCGACAACACTGAGTTTTACAATTTCAAATGGCGCCGGATGTTTCACGACTTACTTTCCGATGACAGTGGCCTTTCAGCATTTTCTCATTTGGAAATACTGAGTTTAGATTTTCGCTACTTCTCAGAAATGAAGAATCTAGATCTGCATCGAATGGTTCTTATAAAAGCTCTGTCTACAGCTGCGGTGAATATTCTAGATACGCCAGTTTCGTGGAAGGTCGACTTAGGCACAGAGACTAAGCTGAACCCCTATTTGCATTTTGGCGCGGGCCTTAGCTGGGACACAAATTTACTGCAACAAAGCCGACTTAGCCTGCTGGTCGTCAGTGAAAACTATCGACTTAGCGAAAAAGCCCAGCCTTTTGTCGGGATCGAGGGGCTTTTTATGAGTAAAATCTCTTCTGATTTTAGGTCTCTTTTCGGCGTGCAATACCTGCATGATTTTACTCTTGGAAAACAGATTGAAGAATATCAAGCAGGTCTGGCGGTGGATGTGTCTCAAAATGAGATTCGGCTGACTGGACGTGTGCGCGACAAAATTCCGGAATGGAACCTTTCTGTCATTTTTTAAACAGGCCAGTGACTGATTACGGCCGATCTCAGTCTGAGGCATTCCAAATCTAATTTAATAAGACCTAATGGGTCCAAAGCTTGCTCTTATATCCCTTGAGACTTTGTGTCTTAAAGGGAGCACCCATGAAATGGTTCTCGAACATTCTTATCGCTATTGCCACTTTTCAGATGGCTTTTGCCCCGGCGTTGGCGCGCTCTCCCAACACAGGCAGCGATACAAAGGACTATTCCCAAGTAGCTGAATACCGCGAACATCTAGCACCTATGGGCTATTCCCTGGAAATGGACAAGGCCAATGATCGCGCCTTGGTTTACGATAAAGACAAAAAATTGGTAATGGAAATTCCATTCATCGATAAAGCCAATGCACTTAAGTACACGCCAAATAAAGTAAATAAAGGCATCATGGACGAAATGATCCGTATCAAGAAAGCCACAAATGGGGTTTTCTCGCACACGGTAAAAAACTTCGCGCCTGAATCTGCGATGTTCTTTATGGCGATGGGTGCTGTCGTCGCTTCTCAACTTATCACAAACTATTCTCAAAATCCGCTGGGCTTAGAACATCATATTGCCCATTCACTGTCTCCGGTCGGTGTTATCGGTTTCTTCACTTTCATGTATTCGCAAGGTGTGACTTCGAATGTTTTATCGATGTACATGAAAAATCCACGTTTTCACCACATGATTCCTTACTTGGGAATGACTGTAGGCGCGTTCATCCAAAGTTATATGTCACAAGTCGCTTCAGACCCGAATGTGATTGCTTGCGCAAAAGTGTCTATTGGTAAAAAGCTGACTGAACAAGACTATGAATCAGGTGTGGACCAAGATCCTTGTGGCAAAGCTTACGAATACCTTGTTGTGCACAAAAAAATCTGGGAGTTCGCTCCTGGTATTGCCTCAATGTTAATTTCAACGGCGATCGCCGGTACCTTACAAAAAGGCTTAACGGCTGGAGTTCTGCGCTTTTCCGGCATTGACCTTGCGATGTATCTGACTCCAGGTTCGATGCAACTTAAAGGCATGCGCATGGTGCTAGTTAAAGGTTTACAGTTAACAGTGTTCGTCTCTTTAGACGTATTGCTGAATCGCGCTGTCACCTACGCTTGGAAAAACATGTATGATGGTGCTGATTTCTATGATTCAAATGACGGCATCAACGAGCAAATAAATTTGCAAAAGAAGAGCAAATGGCAAAGCGATCCAAAAGAGCTTGTCAGCGAACTTAAGCTCTTCAAAAAAAGAATGAGCGACTGGCGTATGATGAATATGTCGAGCGTTTATGAAGCCCATCAAAACTGGAGTCAGGCTTTGCAACAGCTGACAAGCATGTACAACTCAAGCCACGCGTTTTACGGTGATTTTGTGAATCAAATTCGCAGCGCACGCTTTAAAGAAGAAACAATGCCGAATTTGCAAAAGGTTTATCTTTTTAACGGCGTGACGGCAAAAGACCAGCAAGCGGGCTTTGAAGATGAATATCACAACAAGCCAAGCATGGTTGAACACAGTCAGCACGAAACGATCGAAGACGCTGGGCAACTGGGTTTAAAGATGATGAAAATGGATTGGGCCAAGTCGCTTTTTGAAACTGAGCGCACTAAGTTGCAATCAATTTTCACCAAACTTGCCTCTGGAAAACGTGATGTCATGGCAGCAGGCCTGAATGAAATTCGCGCTGAATACATTAACAACATGCAAAATGTTTCAGTTTCTTTGTACTACCGTCAAATAGTTCAGAAGTTTTTCTCTGATCTAGGCGGTCCTCGTCCGGTTTTAGAACCAGGCCGTGGCTATCTTTTCACTTACGAAGCCGCACCAACGACAGGGAAATCTTTGAAGGGAACCAACTTCTATCGCAAAGTGGGTCAATTCCAAACGCCAACGATCACGGACTATTTCGTCATGCAGATGATGTGTGGACCTGATTCAGAAAAAGGCCAAAGTTCGGTGCGCCAATCGATGGGCTTTGCGTCGGTGTTTTTACCGCCACAAATTAAGAACGGTGCAGACAACTTTAAATTTTGCGATGCGCCTCCACAAATTGCTTACTCAGAAAATGAAATCTACAGCACTTCTGTCGCGACGAGCACAAACAAAAGTTACCGTGGCATGATTGACTATCTTGTCAATGAAGCCCGTCCATCAATTGTTGGCGATCAGAAAACTCCAAAATTTGAAGACTGGTGGCAGGAAAGAACTGAAACACAAATGCAAGCGGCATTTGCTCAGTTCAGCAAATCTTACGATGAGATCGTTGTGAAATTAATCAAAGGTATTTATGAACCCGGCCGAAGCATGTTCAATGGTCGCCCGATCGTACGCAATCCGGTGAAAACTTTTGAAGCCATTTTCACAGAACAAGGCCGCGCCCGCCAACTTATGGGTGGACCCATCTACAATGGCGCGATGAACGCTGTCTTTCAAGAAGAACGCATTTATTTGAAAATTCTTGAGGAGATTCTGAGTCCTTCAAAAGAATTCAAAATGGATTTTGCGAATATCTTGCAGACTCCCCCTGCTCATCCTATGACTCAGGCGATTGAAAACGAATTTTCGAATCTGAATGCTTTGATTAAAAAAATTAAAGTCATGAAAGTCGAAGGTCGTGAAGTCGTCAATTCAGACCTGGAAAATACAGATATCGAAAAACAGGTCACCAAGGTGCAAAACATGATCACAGCACTGGGTCGTGCCTTGGGAGTCTCGGATGCGGCGAAACCGAAAGAAGGTGTTCCAATGTCGGCTGAGGAAGCACCGATCGCGAACTTATCAGAGAATCAAAAACTAGTAACAGTACAAATGTTAGAGGCTCTGCAAGGCTTAGCGACCGAAGTTATGATGTACGGAACCATCGCCAATGCCGTGAGCTGGGATAAAATTCGTAACTTGAAAAAGTCTCAAGAAGAGACACTCGACCAGGCAAGACAACTGCGTGAGCAA
>CAMLMF010000287.1 GCA_946480995.1 uncultured Bdellovibrio sp.
AAAGCTCGCCGAAGGCGAAGTGAAGGCTCTGGATATTCTCTATTTGCGCCACTCCGGTCGCGTCCTCGCCTATTCTTTAAAGCGCGGTCTTTCTAAGGAGCAGGCTGAAGACGTGCTGCAGATCGTTTTTATGCAGCTCCATCGCAAAAAGCATCTTTACGACCCCCAGCATGCGGCCCTGGCTTGGCTTTTCGTGATCACCCGATCAGAGCTAAAAGACTATAGAAATCGAGAACTTAAGGACTTTACAGAATGGAGCGATTCTTTGTCACAAAATGACGGGATGACTCCTATAATAGATGTCAGGGATGAGGCCTCAGCGCTTTTACGGGAACTTCGCCCCCGCGAGCAAGAGGTCATGAAGCTGCGCTATTTAGATGAACTTGAATATGAAGAAATCGCAGCGGTTTTAAAAGAGTCCGAAAGCAACATTCGGCAAATTGTCAGTCGCAGTTTACGTTTGTTACGTGGCCTTGGAAAAAAGAGTTAAGGAGGAACAATGAAAGACATTAAAAAAGATTTTGAGTCTTTTGTGAACGAGCCTGCGGATGCCGCGGGATCCTCTTATGTGCTGGCGAAAATTCACGCCGATTTAAAGAAGGAACTTCCTTCGGTTTGGAAAGTTTCGGGCAAGTTGGGTGCCGCGCATCTTTTAGGCTCGACTGTTTCTTTGATGGGCTGTTCGCAGTTTGGTATTCAGTTGTTCTTTAAAGGCGGCGGCATGATGGACTATTTCATGCGCATCACGCCCCACTATTGCGAGTTTTTCTGTGGCGCTTTGTATTTAGCAGTTTCACTGATCGTCGCGCGCATGATTTTATCTCGCGACGAATGGTTGGTGATTCGCCGTTCAAAAACTTTCAGCATTGCGGCCCTTGCTTTAATTTCCCTGGGTGGCTTTGCCATGGTCAGCCATGAAGTTACTTTCGAGGCCGGTGTGATTTGGCTCTTGGGGGCTGCGGTGGGAGGAGAACTTGTGACTCTTGTAAAATCTCCCTCACTTTGGTTGCAACGCTTGGGGTCTTCGAAATAAGGGTCTTACGCTTCTTGCCTTCTGGGTTGTTTAAAAGTAAAAAAACGCCATGAAAATCCTTGTGGCGTTTTTCTTTTTATTCCTGGCTTCTTCACTAAGTTTTGCAAAAACGCGCATAGCTTTTCTTCAGTCTTTTGATCAAAAAGGCAACCCCGTTGAATACGAACCCGGTGGCCGCTTTACTCACACTGCGATTCAATTTGATGAGATCGGCGACATGTGGCTGAACGCTTATCCCAGCGATGATGTGGCGATCATTTCTTTAAATCGGCTGCAAACCCATGGCACGATCACTGAGGTGATTGAAATTCCTCAGACGGTCCGTATGGAGCAAGTGACTCCTTTCTTGGGACTTCCCTTTGACTACTGGTATTCATGGAATAGTGACGCTATTTACTGTTCTGAGCTGATCGGCAAAGTCTTAAATATTCCGACTCACCCGATGCATTTTAATAAGAAATTCTGGCCTAAGAATTACTGGAAATTAGAAGGCACTCCGGGGCTTTCTCCGGATGCTCTTTATGAGTGGGCTGTTAAACAGAGCCAGCCCTCGGCACTCTAGTTCGCTTTTAGGCCTCGGCGTATATATTCAATTATTAACGATTGATACTTTTTGCCGTCGTGCTTCGCTTTAAATTTTATCGAACGCAAAATATTTTGGGGAACACGCAAGCTAATAGATACAGTGGGCTCGTCCACTTCACTCGCCATGACTCTCATATCTTCTAAAAACTGTAAGGCCGCTTCTGGCGTAATGACCTGCTCATCTTTAGTTTTGCTTCGTTTGTTTTTTGTTTTAGCTTTTGCCATTTAACTTCGCTTTGATGTTTTGAATATCGACAAGATCTTGGGGACGCCCTGACTCTTGTTTCATCTCAAGCAAGGCTTCTAAGGTTGCGACAACGACCTTGCGACCTCCGACCGAAATCTTCACTGTTTTGAGATCTTTAAAGTCTTTCGTAATAAGAATGTCCACCTGACGTGATGGATTTTTGTAATCGACAAAAGACCATGCAATCAAATTTCGTTCTTTAATGTACTCTTCACGCATTTTGATAATATCTTGAGCCCGCACTGGAAGGCGCGATTGCAGGTTAAGACTTAGCAGGACCTTTTCCGCCAACTCGAAATCCGCAAGTTTTAAGCTCAAAACAAAGTCCACATCCATGGTGGCACGCACCAAGCCATGAACTGCTAAAGCGTAGCCGCCCACAAGAGCGTACTTTAGCTTGGCTTTTTCAAAGGCATCCGTCAGTTCGTATAGCAACATACCCTCTATTGTATATACAAGTATATACAATAGCAATACTATTATCGGTCTGCCCCCTGTCAAAAGTCTCAACAAAAAGGACCGCCAATTTGCGCATATTTTCAATAAGTTGGAGCCCATAAGCAATTAAACTAAGTTTTATATGGCCCCGGGATTGCAATCCCCACCTCCATGGCGAAAAATCACGTGATTCTTAAAATAGTTTTGGTATCTGGCTTTTTGGGCCTGAACGCATGTTCGTTTAAGAAAAGTGGCGATGAGGCTCCGGCCACACCGCCGAATGTGATTGTCGAAAAAGACACTACTCACGCAAAAACCGCGCAGGAGGCCTTGTTAGCCAGTGACATGGCCGGCTTTGAAAAACACTTAAGCACAATGAACGCTGAAACTGTGAACGCGTATCTTGAGGACGGCGGAACTCTATTAGAAATGGCTGTCCGCAATAACAACCTTTATGCGGTCGAACTGCTTTTAAAAAAAGGCGCCCTGCCTTTAAAACCTCGTAAGAATTCCTCGCAGACTCCGTTGGCAATTTCTGAAAAACTAAATCCTTCTATTTATCAGGCGTTTGTTGAAAATTTAGCGGTCGTTAAAAAAGACATCTTATCTAAACTGCGACAAGGACAAGCGCTTGCTGCTTTGCAAGTGATGGACGCTAATTTTATCTCTCGCGATGCGAAGATTTCAGAGAGCTCAAATACTTTAGAGATCTTGATTGATTCTCAAACGGCTTTAACGTCGGATACTCGCGAAGCTTTGATGACACTGTTGCCTTTAAAGTCTTCCTTGGAAAATCGCGCAGAGAAGCTACTGACCTTGGCGTTGTCGGATAAAGAACTGTTTAAGGCTTCTGTTGAGACTTTAAAAAAACAGGCTGTCAATGTTCCGGGTTCTTTAAGACTGACACTTTTAAAGCAGACTTCGCTGGAACTGTTTGCGGCTCACCTGGCTAGTTTTAACTCTTACCCAAGCAACCAAAAAGTTCCTTTGGCGGAGCTTCAGAAAATTTTGATTTCTAAAGCAATCGACGCACAGACAGAGGGACAGTTTATCAACGTGGAAAGCCTACGCTTACCGCTTTCTTTGATGAAGTCTGAGGCCTCTGACCAAGTCTTTTCGGCAGAATGTATTGAGTTGATTTTGCGAAGCCCTAAATTAGCTGCGCAACGCGCTGAAATTGTAAGTCTTGTGATCATGAACTCTTCTGATGCTCCGGCGGGTTTTATTAAATCTCTGGTCGGTCGCTTGCCTTTGAATGATTTTAAACACGTTGTGAATGTTCTGCCGCTGAAAGTTCGTCAAGAGCAGAAAGATGCTTTTGATAGCAACTGGTCGAAGGAAGAATACAAAGAGATGAAGAATGCGGGGCTGGTGATTCCTGCGAATGTTACTTTAAAGCTTTTTAGAGAATTGTTTGAGGAGAGATTTAAGGGGAACGCCACTGCTGTAGAAAAGCTCGAAACTCTTAAAGATGTTCTTAAACTCGTAAAGCCCTACGTTTCATTGACCGAAGCTAATAATCTTTTCCAGCGGGAGTTTAACTATATAATTGAAAAAGATTTTATAGAGAACGATCTTTTTCAAATAATTGCGCAAGCAACATCCGCAAAAATTGATGGTCTTTATGTGGGACAGATTGAAGATCTCGAACTAGGTGGGGTTTTCAAAAATAAAGAAAGTCTCTATTTAAACCCGCTCCAAGTGCTCAACTTTAAATATCTAAACAGTGCGAATGCGGCAGTTAAATCCACTCTGCTAATAATCCAACAAAACGTTGCTGGCCTTTTACCAGAAACAAGTGAGCATTGGTTTATGAAAGCGGGCTCTTGGAAGCTCACTAAACATGACACATTAATCATGAGCTTGACTGAGGACCCGGAACTACAGCTTAGCCTTGTTCCGCAATTAAAGA
>CAMLMF010000288.1 GCA_946480995.1 uncultured Bdellovibrio sp.
CAATCAACCCTACTTCGACCGGTTGAGAGCAAGAGTAAAAAAATTAAATGATGCCAGTGCCGAACAGCCTCTAATCCTAAAAACCACAAGCAAAAACCTACAAATAGAAATAAGAATTAAATACATCCTCTTCGATTGCGATCCCAAAAACCTACGCGCAGACATCTTAGTAAAAGAACTCTAAATTCCCAGTTCTTTTTATAACACCTAAGACCTTTTATCGTCTATTTCCTCTCACCAAGCAAAGCAGCAAGAACAAAGAAAAAGGGGCATTGACGATAAATCAATGCCTCTCACACTAAAAGATATACTTGTGATTTTTACTTTATTCGCAAAGCATCCGAAGGCTGCACATCCGCCGCTGTTCGTGCCGGAATATAAGATCCCAACCAAGCAACAATCGCGCTAACAAGCAAAACCCCAAAAACTAAGTGGAAGTCCACCAATGCCGGCAACGACGGATCGTAATAGATTTCCGAAGAAACCAAGCGCAAAGGATTCGCTTCAATATAAAGCCCAATCCCCGTTCCTAAAATAACTCCGGTCAAAACGCCGACGGAAGCCAAAGATAGCCCCAACAATGTAAACGTCTGCACAGTTTGTTTGGCAGAAAAACCAATCGTGCGCAGAATCGCGATGTCACGACGCTTTTGCGAAAGCAAAAGTGCCAACACCGTTAAGATCGAACTTGCGGCAATAATCCCAGCTAAGGCTAAGAATGTCCCAATAGTTAATTTTTCAAGCTTTAAGGCATACAACAATGCTGAATTGCGATCCATCCATGTTTCAACCACAACATCAGAAAAATTCAGCAAATCTTTTTTTACGGTTTCTGCCTCTTGATCCGCCCCCAGCCACGCTTCGATCCCCAGCTTACGCACGCCCTCATTGGCTAACGCATTCAAAGTCACTTCACGTTGGTAAAACACATACTGCGCATCCACATCTGCAAGACTTGTTGTGATAATGCGCTTGATTTTCACACGCTCAAATTTAGGAGTTTCCCCCGGAGGCAACAACAACCCCGCAGGCGACACGATCGTGACATAGTCCCCTTCAAAAACACCCAAGGACTGCGCTAAATCCACACCCATCATAATTTCGCCAGATCCCGGAATATCCTGCGGATCCAAGAAATAAGTCGGGGATTCTTTTTCCCCTGCCTTCGTATTCATCTTCTGCAATTGCTCGGTAAAATGCTCAAGACTTTCTTTATTCACACCGCGCGCAACTCCGCCACGGAACTGCCCGTCTTGACTGCGCAAGATCACATCTTGAGTTTCATAAACGTAAACTTTATTTTCAGGATTTTCCCGCAAACGCGAAAACACCGGATGCGCCTCTAAAGCCGAAGGTGAAGTGATCCCGGTTGCTTGCACATACAGGTGTGGCTCTAAACCCAAGATGCGTTTTTTAATGGCAGCATTCATGCCGTTCATCACAAACAACACAACTAAAAATGCGGTGACACTGATCGAGATCCCGATCAAAGATAACCACGAAATACGGCGAATCAAAGATCCCGCTCGTGGAGAGAAAATAAAATGACGAAAGAGGTGCCCCACCAACATGCTTTCATCATAGTTTTTCCAAGGAGGGATTCAAGCCTTTTAAAGCAAAGACTTGAACCAAAAAGATGATTTCTTGATGCGCAAGCATCAGCCCTATTAAGGCTCTTGCGCTGGCATACGCTCTGCTGACTCTTCTTCGCGAACTTCTTTCACACTGCTTCGCATAAAAAAGCTTTTTTGCATGGCTTTTAGAACCACTACAGTTTCATTTAAAGCTTGCACCAAACGCACACTCGCCCCTGGCAACTCAGGCTCTACGGCCTTCACGGCCGGCCCCAAGGCCTTCGTAACTGTGGCTAAGTTCGACGTCATAACAGCAAGATCCTTCGCCAACTGCGGATTTTCTTCATTGAGCTCTGGCAGGATTTTATTAATCTCTCTTGTGGTAACGGCCAAATTGCCAACCAGTTTCTGCACGCCATCATCGTGAGTCGCTTGCTTAGAAAGTTTGATCACTTCCACGGACATCGTGTTCAAATTACGCATCAACGGATCCAAACGGTCGATCACGCGCACTAAACTTTCGGCCCGGCTTTTATCTGCAAAAGCGTCCATAACGACTTGAGCACTTTCAAGAATACCGCCCAGCTTTCCAAGATAAGTGTTCATATTTTTTCCGCTGACCAAAGACATTAAGTCCATGCTTTCAACAGAAGCAATATGTCCCTGCACAGGGACTTCTTCAAACTTGTCGCTGCCCACAGAAAGATCTAAAACGCGTTCACCAATGATAAATGGACGGATCAATTGAATATTACTATCCGTGCGCACGCGGTTCTGAAACTTCCCCATCACGTGAAAATTCACACGAATGCGATTGTTCGCCTCAAGCTCGACAGAATCCACGGCGCCAGCGCGCAGACCAGACATTTGCACCAAAGTTCCCTGATGCACACCATCCGCACTTTCAAAGGTCGTGGTGTATTGAACCTTCGGTTCAAACCAACCCTGTTTAATTGCTGCACTCAAGGCCGTCACGACGACGCCAAGGATTGCGAGCAAAAGAAAAAGTCCCGCGACTCTTTCAAATTTATTGAACTTAATTTTATTCATAGATGAACGACTCTCTTTTCCGGATCCACAGCTTGGTAATAAAGCTGTCCTTCATCCAAGTGGATGATCTGATAAGCAAACAAATTCATAAATTTTTCGTCATACGAACTAATGAACACATGCTTAAAGAAACCTTCTTTACGCAAACGATGAACGTGATCAACAAACAGATATACACTGTCTTGACCAAGACCTACGCTAGGATCATCCAAAAGCAAAACTTGGGGGCGCATAACTAAAGCGCGCATCAAACAAGTCAACTTACGCACTCGCCCCGGCACGTGGGCTGGGCGTTCGTGCGCAAACTTTTCTACGCCGAACTCTTTAAATAAAGACTCCACACGCTCTTTAGCTCCCTCTGGGGAAACTAGTTTGTGATACAAAAGCGGCAGCATCAAATTGTCGAACAGAGTTCTATTATTAATCAAACCGCCGTAATCAAACGAATAACCAATTTGCAAACGGTACGGCAAAAACTCTTCAAATGACATATCAACGACGTTTTCGCCATTCACCAAAAACTTACCCGACTGCGGAATCTGTAAGCCGGCAAGAATTTGCAATAAGGAGCTTTTGCCCGCGCCTTCTTCGGCCTTCACCCAAAGGATCTCGTTCATTGGAAAATCAAATTCTACATTCTGAACAATGGGCTCTTGCCCCTCATGCGTGAAGGAAACACCTTCAAATTTAAGACTTTCGATTTTCATTAGACCACCCCTATGCTGCGAAGCTGATTTAAATAAAATAAAGCTGAAACCATTAAATTAAAAATAACCACGAAGATAATACTGTTCACCACAGCCTGTGTTGTGACTTGCGGCACTTCATGGGGACTGCGTTTAACCGAAAGCCCCTGATAGCACGACACAACGAAAATAATCATGCCGCTAAAACCATTCTTCAGAAGAAAAATCAAAACGTCTTCTTTGGCAAAAGCCCGCATCAATGAATCCGTGTAAAAAGCCATCGACATATCTTGCACGAAACGCGTGATCAAAAAGCCACCGATCAACGCGATAAAATTAAAATAAAACGCCAAAGCCAAAACACTGATGATGCCACCCAAAATACGTGGAAAGACGATAAAGCTCATCGGGTTGATCCCCATGCTCTCTAGGGCTTCTATCTCACGATTTGCGCGCATATTACCCAACTCAGAGGCCACAGCTGTCCCCGAACGCGCGATCACAACAAGGGCTACCAGCAACGGCCCTGCTTCACGCAAAACCATCACGATCAAAAAATTTCCGATCATTTGTGTTCCACCCAACAAAGTTAGGTTCGACAACGATTGCAAAATCATCACCGCACCAACACCTAAGGCAAGAACCGAAATCAATGGCAAAGCTTGAAAACCCGTAAAGTAAATTTGCGCAGAAATGACACCGACAATTTGGCGAAAGCCTTGTGCTTTATCTAAGACAGTTGCACGCAACGAAAGATAGACCATCAGAAGGACACGTAATGTGTACTCCAAATTCTTCGTAACAAATCTCCCTAAAGAGTCGATTTGTGACAGTAAAGACGTCATGCAATTCCCTCGTTTTCTAAAGGGACTTATCGGTTTTTTTGCTTAA
>CAMLMF010000289.1 GCA_946480995.1 uncultured Bdellovibrio sp.
AGTCATTTCGAAGTTCTTAGTCACGCCCCATGCAAAGATCACGTCGAAAGTCGTCGCTTTGTCCTTGTAAGAGACGTACTGGGGTGTCACCAAGTCATCATAGACACTTATTTCATTTCTTACATACGCGGCGAAAAATCCGATGTTGAAATAATTTTTTTCTAAGGTTTGTGAAGCATGGATATTCTGAAACACCAAGGAATCGGGGTTCGGTGCGAAAGTTTGCATGTTACCTAAAACATTGGCGAAGGCAGGTAAAGCCGTCGATAGCAGAAGCCCGACCAAATATTTGCACACAGTATTTTTTGAATTCATGATCCCTCGAGGTAAAACTTAAGATGTAGTCTCTTTAATGTTTAACTATTGCGAGTACATACACAACCATTTGAGAGGGGAATGGACCATGGTCTGCTGTCGGATGAAGTGCTTGGGAATTACAGAGTTCTCCATCCGGTTTTGTGTGTCCATGCGATGAATTCTTGGTGGCGTTTTGCGGGATCTGGAGGATGGTATTCACCGTCTTGAGGCGTGATTACCAAAGTTTCAAGGGGAGCTAGGCCCATTTCTTTACGGCGTTTGTCTAAAGACTCAGGATCTTCGACTTCGCTGATGCGCAAAATGCCGTTTTCGTCCCAGTCGGCATTGGTACCATAGACTTGCGGGCGTCCTTCGTAAAAACGAATGCGATCAACTAAGATTGCAACATAAGACTTTGGCACTTCATGAGTCTTTGCCAAAGCGGTCAGTGTTTCCTCTTGGGCGCGCATAAAATCTGGCCAACTGATCGCGTGCAAAACCAAACGCAAAGCCGCCGTGCAGGCTTCTTCGCCGACTTGTTTTATGGTGGGAAAGCCTTTGTTTTCTTCGATCAGCTCTTTCAAGCGCTTGGCATTTCTTAAATGCACTTTTTCCATCGCTGGATGGTAACCATGAAAAAGTTCTCCCGTGCTGGCTAAGGCTTCGCGTACAACTTCATCTTCGCGCATGAGGTGCAAAAGTTCTTCTTGTAGAGTCAATTTTTCTAAAGGTTTCATCCGAAAAACTCCGCCATGAATCTGTTTTTTTCCGAAGGGGCGATGAAGCTGGCATCAAAGGCGATTTGATTGCAGCGATGAAAATCAGCAGCCGTAAAACCGTGCACACGATGCAAGACTTCATAGTCATCTGATAAGGTGGTCGCAAAAATCCCCGGATCGTCAGAGTTGATAGTGACTTGCACCCCCGCGTTTAAAAGAGTGCGAATCGGGTGCTCTTCGTAGGTGGCAAAGCTTTGTGTGAGGTAGTTAGAGATCGGGCAGACTTCAAGGGGGATTTTATTTGTGCGCACGAAATCCATAACCTGGGTGTCTCGTACAATCTGGATGCCATGACCAATTCTTTCAGCGCCCAAAATTTCGATGCTATCCTGCACCCATTTCGCAGAACGTGGATCTGGGGTTTCGCCGGAATGCACGGTGATGTGCAGTCCTTGGCTTTTTGCTTTTTGAAACAACGGCGCAAAGATTTTTGGATCCGCAGCGTCCTCATTGTCGGCTAAGTCTAAGGCGATAAAACTGTCTTTATGATCAATGGCAAAGTCGACAACCTCTTGGGCGATTTCAAAAGACTTAATTCTTTGCACGATGCAAATCAAACCAATCGCCATGGGGTATTTTTTGCGCGCCATCTCGATGCCCTTGTACAAGGACTTGTGAATCTTTTCGTAAGTTAAGTTTTTATGCCCGTCTGAAATAAAAGTCGGTGCATAGCGCAGCTCTAAAAGACGGACGCCATCGTTGAAGGCGTCTTCGCAGGCCTCAAAAGCGATCCGGGTCAGAATTTCTTCACTGGCTAAAACTTTTTGTGCGTTGAGGAATTTATTTAAGACACTGCCCAAGTCGCGCATGGGGCTGGTGATTAAAAACTGCTCTTTTTGTCCCTGGGATGTCGCAGCTAGGGGGATTCCCACCTGGGGCGCAAGCTCTATTAAGGTGCTCCAACGCACTGAGCAGTCCAAATGGCGATGCAATTCCACCTTCAGAATGTCGCGAATATTATGAGAATAAAGTTTTTCCACTTAACGCTCCCGGCAAGCATTTCACTTAGCTTTACCCGTTTGGTCTTCCAGAGTAAAACTTTATACTATGACAGAACCCATCCAAATCAAAACAAAACTCGCGGGGAATCCTTCGCAGGAGCCTCAATTTAAAACTCTTATTAAAACTAAAGACGGTCGTCAGCTTCCTGTTGTGGATCCACGTGCGACTCGTGCGTTGGTTTCCTTGATGGATATGAACGCAGTTTTAGGAGGGGCAGCTTCGCACTATGGCGGTCCTGCAGCTTTGGCAGAATTAATGTCGGCTTTGCATGGGCATGTGTTTGATGTTGCAGCTCGCGAGAAAAAACAATGGTATGATTTGTTTCATATCGTTAACGATGCCGGTCACTGTGAAAATGGTCTGTATGCTTTAAAGGCCAATTATCAAATGGCAGGTTTGACCATCGACAGCTTAAAAAAATTCCGTTCAATTGAAAGCGGCTTAACAGGTCACGGTGAAGTTCACTGCTTCCCTGAAGGTGTGTTTATTTCGAACGGCCCTTTGGGTTCGGCTTTTCCGCAAACACAAGGTGTGGCGATGGCTGAATCAATCACAGGTCGCAATCGTGTAACTATCACGACGATTTCAGACGGCGCATGTATGGAAGGCGAAGCGAAAGAAGCTTTCGCAGCGATTCCGGGTTTAGCACAGTCAGGGAAGATGGGTCCCTATGTGTTGATCATCAGCGACAACAACACGAAACTTTCTGGTCGTATTGATGCGGAAAGCTTTTCAATGACACCGACTTTCAATTCTTTAAAGCCGTTGGGTTGGAATGTTCTTTCATTGCCTGAAGGCAACGACTTGCAAAAATGTTACGACGTGATCGTCGAAGCTATCGAACAAGCGAAAGCCAATCCGAAAGCTCCGGTTGTAATTCACGCTAAAACGATCAAAGGGATCGGCACCAAGAAGACGGCAGAATCCGCGAGTGGTGGCCACGGTTTCCCTCTGAAAAGTCCTACTGAATTGCCGGCCTTCTTAAGTGAAATTTATAATGGTGAAGCTTTGCCAGGTCTTTATAGCACTTGGATTGAGGAACTGAATAAGTGGGAAGCAGAAATCAAAGCGTCTGGCGTTAAAGATTCAGGCGAAAAGATTCAAAAAGGTATTGCTTCCGCGATGATCCGCGCACGCAAAGCAGGGTTGCCTGTTGTGAGCGTGACTTCGGATCTTCCGGGTTCCACAGGTGTGGCTGATTTCCGCAAAGAATTTCCGAAGGACTCTTTTGACGTGGGTATTGCCGAAAGCAATATGATTTCTGCTGCCGCGGGAATGTCTAAATTGGGTTACATCCCGGTTGTGGACACCTTCGCGCAGTTCGGTGTGACCAAAGGAGCATTGCCTTTAACGATGGGCGCTTTGTCTGAAGCACCTATTATTGCGGTCTTTTCGCACACAGGGTTTCAAGATGCGGCGGACGGAGCTTCTCATCAGGCATTAAGTTATATGGCGATGGTGTCTTCGATTCCTCATGTGGATGTGTATTCTTTGTCATGCAGTGAAGAAGCAGACGCTTTGATGTTTGCAGTGATGGAAAACTTTGCGAAGGCTTACAAGGCGGGGAAAGTTCCTCATTCGGCAGTGTTCTTCTTGGGTCGTGAAAACTTCCCTAAGTCTTACGTTGCCGGTGCAACTTATGACTTAAAGAAAGCGCAGATTCTTGCTGATAACACGGCTGGAAAAAATAAGTCTGTGGTTCTGGCGACGACGGGTTCGTTGATTCCGCAAGCCTTGTTGGCCGCGAAAGAGCTTGAAGGCAAGGGTGTTGGTTCCATTGTTGTAAACTCAGCATGTGTGAATCACATTGACGTAGCAACTTTCAAAGCCGCCTTGGCAAAAACCGGAGGACGTCTTGTCACTGCCGAAGATCACCAAGTTCTGGGTGGTTTTGGGCAAATGTTGACTCACGCCCTGGCTTTAGAAAATGTGTCTTTCACATTGAAGTCTTTAGGTGTTCACGGAGAGTTCGGCCAAAGTGCTTACACTGCGTTGGAGCTTTACCGCAAACACGGGATTGATTCGGCTGCGCTTGTTAAGGCAGCGATGGCGTTGTAATTCAGGACTTCAGTCCTAAAAATATTTTTCAAAATGTGCAACCCCTGGGGCCCACCCC
>CAMLMF010000290.1 GCA_946480995.1 uncultured Bdellovibrio sp.
TTGAATCAACAAGTCACGGCGAAGAGCATTAAATCACACGCGTTGTCTTTGGCTTGTTCAGATTCTTTATCCTTGGGCTTGGTCGACAGCCTTTTCACAGTTTTTCGCAAACAAAATAGCCAACTAAAGCTAACCCATCACACAGGGTCTGCGGCACTCTTTTTAGATGATATTGAAAATGGCGACATTGATATGGGGATTTTCTTTAACGTCCCCACGCTGCCAACGACTTTAGTAAAAACTAAGCTTGCGGATATTGATTTTCATTTTGTCGTGAAAGCAAAACTTAAAGACAATAAAGACATTCTTGATTCCTATATTGCAACCAACAGTCAGTCTTTTGAGAAAGCCGAAGATCTGCCTTTGTACAAAAAATATCATGGCCACAATAAGAGCTCTGTCGTTTCTTTTATTTCAAGCAGCTCGATCACACGCAAAGCCTGTGTTGTAAAAGGCCAAGGAGTTTCCGTTCTGCCAGAGTTTTTGATTCGTGAAGAGATGGACAAGGGGCTTGTTGTGTCTTTGCATAAACCGGAAAAACTGGGGTTGTATTTAGTGGAAAGACAAAGCTCTTACCGCAACCCGATTAAAAACCAATTGGTCGAGGAAATTCGCAATGTCGTGATGCCAAAAAAATAATTTAGCGAACGGCACCGAATGGAGATACGGGGCGAACACGCTTTTTCTCTGGTTGAGGTGTCCTATTTTACTCAATGAGTCTTTGACACAGGGCCACGACGGGCTTTTAATGGGCCCATGAATCATCTTAGAGAATACTTAAACGCTATAGTTCAAAGAGTCTTCTTTGTTTTAAATAATCGTCTGAATGAAAAACAAAGTTTCGGCTTTATGTTTGTTTTAGCTGCTATCTGCAACGGTTTGATAATTATTGCCTATGGTGAATTGTTTAAGTCTTTTGAGCACATTACGCGAAGCCTTCTTAAGACAAACCCCCTAGCTCTCTTGTGTATAACTCCAATTCTATTTTTGACGGCCTGGTATATTAACACGAAGAAGTTTCCCTTCAGCGGAGGCAGCGGGATTCCACAAATTCTCGCTGCAACAGAAGTTCCTATGGAAACTCCTAAGGGCAATGCATTCATCCGAGGCGTCCTTTCAATACGCTCGGCCGTCGCAAAAATCGTTGGCTCACTTTTAGTGGTCCTCGGTGGCGGTGCGATCGGAAGAGAAGGCCCCTCACTTCACGTCAGCGCCAGTATCTTTTTTCTCTTTCACAGAGTCCTTAACAGAATCCATAAAACTCTCGAGTACCGAGCATGGATCATAACCGGAGCTGCGGCCGGCCTTGCCGCCGCCTTCAATACCCCTTTGGGTGGTATTGTCTATGCGGTCGAAGAACTTGGATCACAATATTTCACCAGAGTTAAAAACAACCTTCTGCTTGCCGTAATAGTGTCAGGTATTGCGTCTCAAGCCCTTCTTGGTTCCTATCTATTTATCGGCTCGCCGACAACGAATGCATACGATATGAAACTGCTTTTGATTGTTGTGGTCATGGCGAGTATCTGTGGACTAGCAGGAGCCATTTTTGGTCACGCGATTTACTTCGCTACAAAAATCAGAAAAAAAATCAGGTCGAAAAAACTCCAAATAATCTCTGTTATGGTTTTAAGCATTGTGATTTTTAGCATCGCTTATTATGACAATTTCGCAATTGGCGGCGGCAAAGAATATATTTCGTCTCTCTTGTTTACGGATATTCAGCAGTCAGCTACTACGATACCACTCCGTTTTTTGAATACGTTTTTCGTTTACATAACGGGCGTTGCCGGCGGTATATTTGCCCCTTCACTGGCTCTGGGTGCCGGAATTGGGTATCAACTAGGGCAATTTCTTGAGGTCATGTTTAATCTTTCAAACTCGAATCTTTTTATCTTGTGCGGAATGGTCTCATTCCTTACGGGTGTGACAAGAACACCACTGACATCGTTTATTCTTGTCATGGAGATGACAGACCGACATGCGTCTATCGTTCCCCTTATGCTTTCAGGATTTATTTCTATTTTGATTGCAAAGCTTTGGCATAAAGAAGGGTTCTACGAATTGGCAGTGAACGATTATGTCAAAACGGTGAGAGATTAGTTTTTTTGCCACGAATATTGACACAACAAAACGCAGCGCGCCGTGCGACATACAAAACTAAGTTGTAGAGTTTAAGAACAAATTTATTCTTCTCGGGTGTGGGATTCATCTCATAGTATTGAAAAGTAGGGTCGCTTTTCGAGGAGAACTTATGCCTTTATGCGTTCTAGTCCCTACAGCAAAAATTTCTGCAACTAAACGAACTCCACGGAAGTCCCTGCAAGAATAAAAATGCGAACGTATATTCTTGTAGGAACCGTTCTGATTTTTTTCTGTATCAACGCATTTCTAGCTCTTGATTCGAACTTGATGGATTTTTGGAGAAGAGAAATGAACTGGGCAGTAGCTGTATTTACCGTATTATTTTTATCTTTCCCATTGTTTGACAAAAAATAGTACGCAGCGAATTGCCTCTCAGATTTAAAGTACAAATTTTTAATTTCTTTTTTATTCCAAGGGAGGGTTTATGAGTTTAAAGTTTGGCATCTCCGCCAAGTTTTATAGAAAAGTTCCAAATTTCTTCGGAGAAACCAAGGGTCACATTCAATATCTTGAAACAAATATTGCACGCTGGATCGGCCACAAAGGCGCCCTTCCCCTGATGATTCCCTCAATGTCCGACACGGCATCTTTTCAGTCGGATGACTTAAATCCCTTTGCCTACGCGCGCGAACTAGATGCCTTGATCCTGCAAGGTGGATCAGATGTTCATCCAAAATTTTATGGTGAAACGCCAGACCCGTCGCCCTATGAATACGACGAAGAACGCGATCTCTATGAACTGCAACTCATTGACGCTTTTATCAAGGAAGGAAAGCCGATCCTTGGAATTTGTCGTGGCTTTCAGCTACTCAACGTTTTCTTCAAGGGCACTTTACATCAGGACCTAGAACACAACTCAATTCTTGGACATCTCAACATAGCTGAACATAGAAATCATCACCATAAAGTGTCTATTTTAGAGGGCGGCATTCTGGCTGATTTCTATAAAAACATCAAAAGTGGCTCAGTCACTTCTATTCACCATCAGGGTATTAAGCAATTGGGCCAGCAGCTTAAAACTGAAGCCAACTCACCAGATGGGCTTATCGAGGCTTTTAGTCACGAGGGTGACAACTATATCGTGGGAGTCCAATGGCACCCCGAGTTTCAAGATGAAAAATCAGCAAAGCACCTGGATGCCACACCCCTCTTGGAAAGTCTTTACAAAGCCGCGAAGGATCGCAGGTACTATGGAAGCTCTAAACCAAATAAAAGGAAAAAAATTAAATTTGGCGAATCTGCAGGCCTGTCACTGGGAGGAGAAATCGAGCTGCAGATTTTAGATGATAAAACATACGATTTAAAACCCATCTGTTCACTTATAGTTGATGAGATCAAAGATCAGACCGAAAGAACCAAAGGTGAAATCTTTCAAAGCATGATCGAAATCGAATCTGGAGTTAGCTCAAGTGCGCTTGAAGTCGAAAGAGACTGGCGCGTAGAGTTCGAAAGAGCAAAAGTTATCGCCAAACGGCACGGAGCTGTTCTTGGCGGGACCGGCGCACATCCCTTCGGGCTTATCTCGGAAAGAATTCTTTCACCAGATCCGCGCTATCAAAAACTTATGGATAAAAATCAATGGATTGCCCGAAGAATCGCTATTTTCGGCTTGCACGTCCACGTCGGCATGCCTAGCAAAGAAGACGCGATACGGTTTTATCGCTTCTATATGGCGGTCTCCCCTTTACTGCTTGGATTATCTTCAAGTTCACCATTTTGGGAGGGCGAAAATACCGGCTTATCTTCAGTTAGATCAACCTTTTTTGAAAGCACTCCGGCCGGAGGACATCCTCCATGCCTTGCCAGCTGGCAAGAGTTCGAGGGATTATTTTCAAAATTGATTTCTTCAAAGGCGATTGGCTCACACAAAGATCTTTGGTGGGACCTGCGCCCCAGTATTGACTATGGAACGATAGAGCTAAGAATCTGCGATGTTCTTCCAACACTTCGTGAAAATGCGGCCATGGTCGCGCTGGTTCATTTACTGGGACTTGCTGCCAACGAAACAAACCAAATAGAATTCAAATGGCCC
>CAMLMF010000291.1 GCA_946480995.1 uncultured Bdellovibrio sp.
TTGAATGTTGCTTAGGCGTCCGGCGTAAGTCAAAGCATCAACGATAACAAAGTCATACTGGGCTTTAACATCTTCGCGGCAAGCCACAGTCTTGATAAAATTAGATCCAATAAAACCAGCACAGCCAGTTAGTAAAACAGTTTGTTTCATGATTCCTCAGCAATAATTTTTTCTAGGTAAGTACGGTAAGAACACTTCGGCAAAGCCCCCGCGATGCTCTTGAATTCATCCAGGTTGATAAATTTCATACGGTAAGAAATTTCCTCTAGGCAAGCAACTTTGAGTCCTTGGCGCTCTTCAATCGCGCCAATGAAAGTCGAAGCATCTAAAAGTGAGCGAGGCGTCCCCGTATCAAGCCATGCAAGACCACGGTACATCATCGCGACACCCAATTTGTCTTCGTTGTGATAAGACAACATCAAATCAACGATTTCTGTTTCACCACGTGGGGAAGGTTTTAAGTTCTTCGCACGCTGAGCTACGGTCTTATCAAACAAGTATAAGCCTGGGACAGCGTAATTAGATTTAGGATGTTCTGGTTTTTCTTCCAAAGTTTTTACTTTTTTGGTGCCTTTGTCGAATTCGACAACACCATAAGCACGCGGATCTGCAACATAGTAAGCAAATACGCGACCATTCAGGCCCCCTTGCTTTTCTTTTTGTGCTTTGATCGCATCACGGAAGAAATTCAAGTCACCGTAAAACAGATTGTCACCCAAGATCAAACACACATCATCGTCACCGATAAAGTCTTCGCCCAAAACGAAAGCCTCTGGCAGACCATTGGGTTTTTCTTGGATTTTGTAAGACAGACGAATCCCAAACTTAGAGCCATCACCTAAAAGTTTTTTAAATAAGGGCTGGTCGTCTGGAGTGGTTATTAAAAGAATATCTTTAATTCCGCCCAACATCAGGATGCTGAGTGGATAATAAATCATGGGTTTGTCATAGACCGATTGCAGTTGTTTGGTCATGACCTGAGTCATGGGATACAGTCTAGAGCCGGCGCCTCCGGCAAGTACGATGCCCTTCATAAACTACCTTTTGAAAAATGTGTGAATGTGTTCAAGAACGAAAGCCGCTTCTGACTCGCTTAAATCCGCGTACATAGGTAAACGCAGCATTCGTGCTGATAAGTCATCAGTCACTTTTAAATCCCCTGAAACTTTGCCGTATTTTAAACCCGCAGGGGCAGAATGCAACGGTACGTAGTGCGTGGTGGATTGAACTCCTTGGTCTTTCAAGTAACTCCATAGCGACGCACGAATTTCTGGGGTCTTCATCGTGAAATAAAAAATATGCGCGTTGTTTTTGCAATCACTTGGCACAGTCATGCGTTTAACATGTCCGGCTTTTTCAAGATCCGCCAGGCCCGCATAATACTGGTTCCAGCGCGCCATGCGTTTGTTGGTGATCTCTTGACCTTCTTCAAGCTGTGACAATAAGAAAGCCGCAGCAAGCTCTGACAACAAGTACGAAGACCCTTTGTCTTGCCATGTGTATTTATCCACTTGGCCATTTAAGAACTGCTGACGATTCGTGCCTTTGTCGCGCACGATTTCAGCTCGCGCGACCAGGCGGGGATCCGTGATAGTTAAACATCCGCCTTCGCCGCACACGATGTTTTTAGTTTCATGGAAACTGAACGCCGCCATATGCCCCAAGGAACCAATCGCTTTGCCTTTGTACGATGCAAAGATGCCTTGTGCCGCATCTTCAACAACCCAGATTTTGTGTTTATTGGCGATGGCCATGATTTTTTCCATATCACAGCTAACGCCCGCATAGTGAACCGGCATAATGACTTTGGTGCGGGGAGTGATCGCTTTTTCGATCGCTGCTGGATCAATATTCATGGTGTCAGGATCGATATCCACAAACACGGGAGTTGAGCCGTACAAGGCCACAACGTTGGCGGTGGAAGTAAACGTGAATGAAGGCAAAATGACTTCATCACCCGGGCCGATGTCGGCAAGGACCATGGCCATTTCTAAGGCCGAGGTGCACGACGGCGTGATGACGGTCATCAACGCCGGAATATTTTTATTAAACCAATCGGAACATTTTTTGTTGAACGAGCCTTCGCCGCTTAATTTTTTATTGGCAATGGCCTGAGAAATGTATTTCTCTTCGTTCGCGCTTTTTGGAGGTATATTGAATGGAATTTTCATGCCCCCACAGTCTAGTACAAGCCTAGGGAGGGGGCAATGGATTAAAAGCCGTCTGTTGTGCCAACTTTGCGAACTTCGGTTTCGTCGTCATCAAAAGGAATCACCGCGGCAGCCGTATTTTGTGACTTTTTTCCCACCTTAGCTGGTTTTACAGCCACGGCTTCCTTCTTTTTAGGCATAGGAATGACATTCTCTGTCGAAGTCGTTTTTGCTACAGGAGTTTGGACCTTTGCTGGTTTTACAGGGGCCTCAGGCTTCGTTGTCGCGGTCTCGGTGGGTTGAGCTTTCTTGAAGAACGTTTTTTTATCTTCTGCGACCGGTGCTGAAACCGGAAGGCCTGCGCCACCCAGAATCACCAAATTCAGCTCTTCCACCATCTTCGTCATTTGCGCTGTTTGTGCATTGATCTCTTCAGCCGACGCCGCGACTTCCTCAGATGACGCCGCATTTGATTGAGAGCCCTCATCCAATTGATTCATAGCTTTGCTGATTTGTTGGATGCCGGTTGTTTGCTCTGAACTTGCTGCAGAAATTTCGTTATTTAAGTCTGCAACTTTTTTTACGGAGTTCACGATATTCGCAAGAACCTCACCCGAGCGGTCCGCAATCGTTGAGCCTTTTTCAACTTTTTCCACAGAGTCTTTGATTAAAACATTGATGTCTTTTGCAGCTATTGCAGAGCGTTGCGCGAGTGTGCGAACGGCCTCTGCCACGACGGCGAAACCTTTACCGTGTTCACCGGCACGAGCCGCCTCGACTGAAGCATTCAGAGCTAAAAGATTAGTTTGGAAGGCGATATCGTCGATCACGCTGATGATCTCTTCGATTTTTTTCGAAGACTTTGAAATGTCGTGCATGGACTCGATCAGGTTAGAGATTTCGCCTTGCCCTTGTTCCGCGGCATCTTTTGACGACTGTGACAGGGCGGCTGCTTGCTTTGCATTGTCAGAGTTCATTTTTACCATGGAAGACATTTCTTCAAGGGACGCAACGGTTTCTTCTAATGAGGCCGCAGCTTCCGTTGATGCTTCAGAGAGTGTTTGTCCGGCAGCAGTAAGCTGAGTGATAGCGCCAGCAACCTGGTCGCCAGATTCTTTTAATCCCCCAGCAATGTGGCTGACAGTATTAGACACGCGATAAGCAATCCACATAAGGATTCCGAACATCAAAGAAGCACAGAAACCGGCAATCAAGACAAGCAACTGAGTTTGAAAACGGCGAGAAGCTTGTTGATGTTCGTTTTGTTCTACGGAACGAGTGTTGTAAAGCTTCATGTTGGCGGCAATTGCATTTTGCGTTTCGATTGCAAGCACATGCCATTCTCCACCGTTCATCGCTTTGTGAACTTTGGCGTCTTCCTCAGCCGTATTTTTTTCTAGTGATTCGATCATTCGCTCGGTTAAAGCATAGAACTCTGGTTTGATCTCTTTGGCTTTTGCATAGTTTTGTAACTCCTCTTCGTCCATCGGAGTTTGTTCATAGAAATCTTGACCCTTTTTAAAGTCTTCAAAAGCCTCTCGCGCTTTCTTAGTGAAGTTCGCGCGTGATTTTAAATCTTCCTTGTTGGCAAGAGCGGCCCAAATGAAATAACCCACGCGAGCTCGTTGCATGCCGATACGGCCAAGTCCATCCATGTTTGGGATCACATCGGTGTAGGCCGATGTTAATAGGTCCCCCAACGAGTTCATAGAGCGCAGTGAAAGTCCTGTAAGAGCTGCAAAAGCGACAACCGGCAGAAGTGCGGATAGAAGTAACTTTCCTCGTAAACCGCGAAACCAAGACTTTACAGAACTCATGCGAAAACTCCCTCACTGAATAAATTTATGCTAAACATCTTCTCGTCTTTTTATCTGTATTTCTTAATAGTCAGGGGGACATAATTAATGTCTTTTGCGACGAAGGTGCGGCGTATCATGAGGGATATTCGTTTGGATTTAACTGCGTCCTATTGATACCATTTTTATGTCTAGACTCAAGGAGGGGTTAATATGACTAAGACTACGA
>CAMLMF010000292.1 GCA_946480995.1 uncultured Bdellovibrio sp.
TAAACCCGATGCCATCCACGATGCAGAACTTGTTGAAGAGATCAGTCAGCTATTTACTAAGTATCTAGATTTAGATTCGTTAACGGCAATTCCTGCGGGAGCTGAGACCTCAGCAAACCGTAGCAAAGGTGATTTTCTTTAAATTCTAAGATTCGCAGATTTAAAAAAGGCTTCCATCGCAAGATCGAAGCCTTTTTTTGTTTTTTAAGGATTGGCTTTCTTTTCTTCCATCGCAACTGTGCGACCTTTGCGCGCCAACGATATCAACGCCACATTGTATTTATCCTTAGGAACTGTGATCACCGTGTGCGCCGGGATTGGCATTCCTTTGCGCACTTTATAGGTCAAATGCGGATTGAACATTTGCGCTTTATTATCGTCGCCATCAAACCACGTCACCACATCTTTATATTTCACAGGCACCGGCAGCTTTAAATCCTGGGCATTAAATGGTTTCGACCAGACCACAGCACCGAAATATTTGCCTGCATTTCTTTCCACCTCAAGGGCTGCCAAGAAGCTTGCATAGAAATTTCGCGAAGCAAAGCCAAAGCTTTTACGAGAACGCACATTTTGCACCAATTCACCAAGCTCACGGGTCTCATAGCTTTTCGTCATTTTCTTTACACCCGTGGGACCATGATTGTAACCAGTCACAGCCAAGGGCCAAGATTCTAACATAGTATAATTCTGACGCAAAAGTTTCGCGGCAAGTTTGGTCGCTTCCAAAGGATGATTGCGTTTGTCCACCGCTGGCGAAATCATTCGATACGGGCGAGCCGTATAAGGCATGATCTGCCAAATTCCACTGGCACCCACTTTAGAGCGCGCCATAATATTGAAAGAACTTTCAACGAATGCCAAGCGAGTTAACTCCACCGGAACACTGGCATCGCGAAAAATCTTTTCCATTTCCTCTAAATAACGGCCCGAAAAAAAGATGGCTTCTTGCATGCGATCTTTTTGCCCTAATTGAAAGCGCAAACGATCTTTTTCTTCTTTATTTAATTTTAAACCAATGATCGCCTTCACTTGATCGATCTTCTTTTGTTTCGCCCGCTCAGTCGTTAAACCTGTCAGGTCCACAACCTCGTAGACGTTTTCAACATTTTCCGCATCATGGATCACGCCTTGGTTGGAAGAATACTTAGTGTAAATATCGACCCAAAACTGCACTTGCTTTTCCATGCCCTTCGGAACCGCAAAAGCGCTTTCGCTATACCCCAATGCTTTGTGTTGTTCAGAAAAAGTAGGTGCGCGCCAAGGACGACTGTCTTCGGGACTGTGACCTAAAATCTGCGGCACCACTTGTGTCGCGATATCTTCTTGCGCAAAGGATACAGGAGAGATCAACAAACACGTGTACAAAATTGAGACAGTCATTCTATTCATCAAATGTTCACCTTTCAGGTTCATCTGTCTATTTTACTAGATAAATTAACAAATTATCAAAAAACGCGCGGACTTTCGTTTCATCCGTAGACCCATTGTAAATGAATGAAAAAGTGATCACGCGACCATCTTCCAAACCCGCGTAACCGGCCAATGAAATCACACCTGTTAAAAATCCCGTTTTCGCACGAACCCAACGTTCTGCTTTGGAATTCTTCATGCGTCTTTTAAGAGTGCCATCAACTCCGGCAATCGGCAACGAGGTCAAGAACTCTGGCTGGACCTGAAAGTCATTTCGCAAATGCTGCAGGACCTTCCACATCGCAAACGACGACATTTTATTTTCGCGAGTCAAACCCGAAGGAGACTCTAATCGGTACTGTTCCGCAGGCACTCCTAAACTTTGCATGTGCTCGTTCAACACCTGCACACCGTCGGCAAGACTAGCGCCCTTAGGCTTTTTCGTGGCACCTAAATTTTTCGTCAGCATTTCGGCGACATAGTTATTTGAAAACTTATTCATATCTGCGACTACTTGTTCGATCGCTTTACTTTCCGATTCCGCTAAGATCTCGGCTTTCTCTGGTGTGACTCCGTTCTTAATCGTTCCGGTGAGTTGAATTCCTCTTTGTGCTAAAAAAGATTTCAAATTATAGCCAGCCCAAAGGTCCGGTTGCGTAATGTTTTTGAAAACAACAACTTCCTTTAAACCCTGACCAATGCTGCCACCCACGTGAATAACGTCGCCTGCAAACTTTTTGTCTTCGTTGCGATCTGCTATAAGTTTATTGTCATTGCCCGCCACTGTTTTCGCTTTATTGACCAAACGGATGTATTCGTTTTCAGGATCGATAAATACCGTGGCCTCGCCGCCCTTGCCATTGGAGCGCACAAAAATATTTACAGAATTCCAATTAAAACTCATCGCCCCCGCCGGAGCGTCGTAAGCTCTATCGACGCGTTCCTTCTGACGGCTCTCATCATAACGAACTTTATCAAACATCGAGTCATCAACAATCAGATCACCTTCAATTTTCGTGATCTTGTTGCGCGTAAAGGCATTGACCAAGAACCACATATTTTCTGAAACAAAGGACGGATCGCCACCGCCTTTAAGATACAATGGACCTTTCAACACTCCGCCGACGGGATCGTTGGCAGCCAAAATTTGCGTTTTAAATTTATAGCCCGGCGGGAAATGCGCTAAAACAGCCGAAGCTGTCGCCACCTTCGAAATCGAGGCTGGAATCATTGTTTTAGTTCCATTCACATCCATGAGCACTTTCAAGTCAGGACCTTCACCAATCGTCGCATGAATGCCCAGATCTTTGGTCTGCACACCGAATTTTTTTGCGAGAGCTTGAAACTCTTTTTCAACATCAGAAAACTTGTCATCTTTTACTGTTGAAGTTTGTGCGCCCGAAGAAACGGCCAGCAACATTGACGTAAAAATAAGCACAAATTGTTTCACTAAATGCCCTTTCGAAAAGAAGGTTCCTGGTCTAGTTGCCAGTGACGGTCTAGACATACTAATTGTTATAGTTTTTCTTCGCAAGACAAGGACTCAATTGTTAGACTGAAGTTCATGAAAAAACGCGAATGGCTAATAGTAATACTTCCGCTTCTGGCAACATGGTCATTGGACCGCATTACAAAAATTTGGGCGACGGGAATCACGCAACTTGAATCCTATGGTCCTCTGCACTTCGTTCTGCATCACAATCACGGCGCGATGTTGGGACTTTTTTCCGACCTCCCTTCGGTGTTGCGTATTGTCTCGTTATCCACGGGTGGAGCTTTTCTCCTTTGTACTTACGCTTTAATTCAATACCTACTGCCAATTAAATCCCTGACCTTGCGTTCGGGCTTATCCATCTTGATTGGTGGTATTATTGGCAACGTCACCGATCGTATCGTGTGGGGCTATGTTGTCGACTTTATCGTGATCGGCACACCCTCTCTGTCCAGTCCCGCTTTTAATATTGCCGATGCCTTGCAGTGGGTCGGTTACGGCCTGATTGTTTATGCGATCATTCGCGAGGGCGAATTATTATGGCCCGAAAATAATGCACGCAAACAGTACTGGGTGAATATGTCCTTTCAGCTCAAGTACTGCTTCATTTTGATGGGTGTGGGTTTAAGTTTGACCTTGATCAGCTTGGTTTTTTCTTACACTTATATGCGTGTGACCATTCAAGAGCTGGTCGGCAACAATGCCTTCTTATTGAATAAATTCTTAGTTCCTTACGTCATCACCTTTATCATTATCTGCGTGGCCTTCTGTGCAATTCTTTTTGCCGTCGGTCGGGTGATTTCTCACCGTATCGCAGGACCACTTTATGCCTTCGAAAGATTTTTGAATAACGCCCTTGAAGGCAGTGCCCCAGCAAAGTTGAAACTGCGCTCAGGCGACGAATTCAAACATCTCGAAGAGCTCGCAGAACAAATCAACGAACGTCTGCACAAACTTAAAAAAGAACGTACAGTCAACGTCGTCGAGTTTTCAGAAGAGGATTAACCGCGGCAGCCGGCAGTGTGGAGCGACCTACGGTCGCGGAACTGAAGCAGATCTACGGCGCACGCCTGGCACTGACTAATAAATAACCGCAAGATCACCAATGCGATTCAGATAATATCGTTTCGCAGTTTGATCTTTATGACAAAACGCTTGCAGATAATCGCCATCGGGATTGCGCACAATTCCGATCGGTGTCAGGCGACGGGTCTCCCCTTTGGTGGAGCCACCTTGATAAATCAA
>CAMLMF010000293.1 GCA_946480995.1 uncultured Bdellovibrio sp.
ACTGTGGGTGGTGTAACGACTCTGCATCCGACAGCAATGATGTGCATGAAGATGTTAGGCACTGAATCGGCAAACGAACTGTCACGCGTTATCGCAGCGGTGGGCCTGGTGCAAAATCTAGGGGCTTTGAAAGCTTTAACCACCGTTGGAATTATCGAAGGTCATATGAAATTGCACACCAAGAATTTGGCTTTGGGCGCAGGCGCTGAAGAAAAAGAAATTCCGATGGTGCAAAAAAAGTTAGAAGAAATTCTAGCCGTGCGTAAGCGTATTTCCTTAAGCAATGCCATTGATGTATTAAAAGAACTTCGCTCTGGACAAAGAACATCACCGCCTTCGCAACATCATTCGTAAGAGGTTGGCGTTGTCCCTGGTCTTTTCCATCCCCGGTAAAACATTTCTAGCAGGTGAATACCTGGCCCTTCACGGAGGGCCTTCGCTAGTCTTTTTATCGCATCCATTGTTTGAATTGGAAGCGACAAAGGGCACAGGGCAACTTTTTGGTATTCATCAGGATTCACCCGCAGGCCTATTAATAAAAAAACACTCTGAATATTTCGCGCAATTTGACCTGCGTTTTCAAGATGCTTACGCGGGTCGAGGCGGCTTTGGTGCTTCCACGGCTCAGTTTTTGGCGGTCTATGCTCTGTGGCTTTATAAAGAAGTTCATCATCAAGACATGGAAAAGCTTTTGGATTTTAAGCATCTCTTAGAAACTTATTATGAGTGTGCGTGGAATGGGCAAGGGCAGCGTCCGAGTGGGGCTGACCTTGTCGGGCAATTGAAAGGGGCTTTGACCTTTTTCGAAAAGCGTCAGGGGATGATTTCAGTGAAAAGTTGGCCCTTCGCTGATTTGCAATTTTCAATTGTCCATACAGGGAACAAAATTGCTACCCATGAACATCTTCAGACGTTGCCAGCATTTGATGCGTCCTCTTTGGAAAAGGCTTTCGCCGGAATTCGCGAAGCTTTTGAAAAACATGACAGTGAATTGTTCGTTCAGGGAATTCGCTCTTACCAGGCGGCCTTACAAGGGTTGGGCTTTACTTGTCCTGAAACCTTGGCTTTGCTTGAAAAAATTAATAAGACTCCGGGTGTATTGGCAGCTAAAGGCTGTGGCGCTTTGGGGGCAGATGTGGTTTTGGTCGTGACAAAAAAAGATCAAGCTTCAGGCCTTCAAGAATTTTGTGCTCAAGAAAATCTTTCTATCCTGTCATCGTCAGGGAAAATCTCTGGTGGTTTGCAGATTCGAGGTTCATTGTGAATCAAGTTTTAGTTTCCGCTCCTTCAAATATTGCTTTGATTAAGTACATGGGAAAAATCGACGGCACGGGCAATAAACCGACGAATGCGTCGTTGTCGTACACTTTAGAAAATTTAAAAACTTTTGTGCGCTTAACGGAAATCGAAGGCTCCCAAGATCAGTGGAAACCCTTGGTCCGTGAAGACTTAGAAAAAATCGAATTGTCAGAAAAAGGTCAGCAGCGCTTTATTAAGCACTTGCAGAACCTTAAAGACAAATGGGGCGTTAAAAAAAATTTCCTTATTGAGTCCGCGAACAATTTTCCGTCCGACTGTGGTCTGGCAAGCTCGGCTTCCAGCTTTGCAGCGCTGACTTTGGCTGCTGCTGAAATGTTCCAAAAAATAAATCCGCAGCCTTGGGGGGCGGATATGAAAACTTTGTCGGAACTGTCTCGTCAGGGTTCGGGCTCTTCTTGTCGGTCTTTATTTGGCCCGTGGGCTTTGTGGAAGGAAGAATTTGCGCAGCCGATGAACTTGCCGTTAGCAAATTTGCACCACATCGTCGTGGTGGTGGAAGCTTCAAAAAAAGAAGTTTCTAGTTCGGAAGCCCATAAACTAGTTACCACAAGTTTGCGTTTCACGGGACGTCCTGAGCGTGCAGAGCTGCGCTTAGCAGATTTGTCGCAAGCTTTGCAGTTTAACGACTGGCATATGGCGCGGCAAATTGTCTGGGATGAGTTTATCGACATGCACCGTTTGTTTGAAACAAGTCAGCCCGCATTTAGTTATATGACCGAAGCTTCAAAGCAAGTCCTTGAAGACTGTCAAAAGTTCTGGAGCCGTTGGCAAGATGGTCCGTTGGTGACGATGGATGCTGGGGCGAATGTGCATATGCTTTTCCGCAATGACCAGAAAAAGACATTTGAAGAGTACCGCGAACACTTCAAAAAATCGTTCAAAGTTTTGGCGTTTGCCGGTGTTAAAGACAATGTCCATTGATTTTACCTGTAAGTCTTTCGGGAAGTGGATCTTAGCTGGTGAGCACGCCGTCTTACGTGGTGTGCCGGCTTTGGTTTTTCCGATCCAGTCGCGCAATTTAGAATTAAGCTATTCGAAGGGCCACAATCCTTTGGAGCTGCGTTTAGTCGGTGATCACGGCAAGGACTTACAACTTCTGGTCTGGGGCGTTTTAGAAAAAGCCTGCGAAATAAAAAAAATCTCCCGCGCAGATTTAACGGGCACGTTGCTTTTGGAATCTTCTATTCCTGTGGGGGCGGGCATGGGTGCTTCAGCAACCTTATGTGTGGCCTTGACACGTTGGTTGGGCTTTTTGGGTTACGTTGAGGAATCTGAGTTTTATGAATTTGCGCGCAATTTAGAAAATCTTTTCCACGGCGAAAGCAGTGGGGTGGATATTGCCGTGGCTTTAACCGGCCAAGGTTTGTATTTCACACGCGCGGGCGAACGTAAGCCTCTGCAAGCTTCTTGGCAGCCCCTCTGGTATATTTCGTATTCCGGCAAACGTGGTGTGACTGTGGACGCGGTTAACAAGGTCAAAGATTTGCTTTTGAAAAACCCAAGTCTGGGAGAGAAGATTGACGCGAAGATGGCCAAAGCTGTCGAAGTTGCCGAACACGCTTTGAAATCAGATGCCGAGCGCGGACTGCCTTTGTTGGCTGAAGCCATTGATCTTGCCGGTCAATGTTTCGAACAGTGGAGTTTAAACGAAGGTGCTCCGGCTAAGCATATTGAGTGGCTGCGCGAACAGGGGGCCTTGGCGGTGAAACCGACAGGTTCTGGCGGCGGCGGGTACGTTTTATCTTTGTGGGATCATAAGCCATCAGAAGAAGTTTTAGAAAAGCTCATTCCCTGCTAAGCTTTTTGCTAAGGGGAAATTATGTCGATCATCACGCAAGTTCGAAAAGACATTCGCTCTAAAAAATCCAAACCAGAACGCATCGCTGCGTTGAAAGGCTTTTTTAAAACGGGGCCAGGGGGATATGGCGAAGGAGATACTTTTATTGGTATCTCTGTTCCTCAATCCCGCTTGTTTGCGAAAAAATATTTCGCCTTACCATTGTCAGACGTTCAAGTCTTACTGCGGTCTAAAATTCATGAAGAGCGTTTGATTGCGTTACTAATTTTAGTGGCGCGTTTTAAAAAGGGCGACGCTTCAGAACAAAAGCAGATCTTTGACCTTTATATCAAAAACACAAGTTTCATTAATAGTTGGGATCTGGTCGACACCTCGGCAGAACACATTGTGGGGGCATACCTTTTTAACAAGAGTCGTAAGCTCTTGTCCGACTTGGTTAAGTCCAAAGACTTGTGGCAGCGTCGTATTGGAATGATGTCCACGTTCCACTTTATCAAAAAAGGTGAATCGAAAGAGGCGCTCCGTTTGGCCAAGGCCTTGATCCGCGATGAACACGACCTGATTCACAAAGCCAGTGGCTGGATGTTGCGTGAAGTGGGTAAGCGAGTCAGTGAAAAAGATCTGCGCGATTTTTTAGACCAGCATGCTGATAATATGCCCCGGACGATGTTGCGTTATGCAATCGAAAAACTTTCCCCCGCAGATCGCCGATACTATTTGGACTTTAAAAGAAAAATATCTAGGTAATAATCACTTGGCGGGGATTTGACTCGATACCGCATGGATTCCCTCATAAAATCCTGGGGCCCGCATTGCATCAACAAGCCTTTTTATGGTGACCGCGCCCCCAGGAGCGACTGGAATAAGTTTCCTTAAGGGGGAACTATGAAGGTATTGCTTTTAACATTGCTACTTGCGGGTCAAGCTTGGGCCTTATCCAATTCACTTCCGGCAGAGTCCGCAGAACTTGAATCCGTGGTGTTTTATTCCTCCACTCAATACGACAATGATATTAAGGACACGATGAA
>CAMLMF010000294.1 GCA_946480995.1 uncultured Bdellovibrio sp.
GTTAAAGAATATGCGACTTCCTACTACCACAGCAAGTTTCAAGTGGCTCCTAGACGGCCTTTCTATTTCGAATCGGCCCCTCTAGCAGAAGCCTATTCAGGATTTTTGACGAGAAATCTATTCCCAAATTATTCAAAAAAATCTGCGGAACAATATGCTAGGGCTAGGAATAGCAATGGTGCCTACATTGTGATATACTGGTCTGCAAACCAATTTATAAATTACTAAAATCGGTAATTTAACGGAAGTCTCTCCGGAAATGAGCCTACGAAAGAAATATCAAACCTGTAGCGATGCAGGTTTTTTTGCCCAAAATTCTTAGCTAGTTAAGTGGGATGAACCGCTGAACTGTTGGCACTAAGAATTCTGGACAATGATTCTCTTTCACTCAATTATATATCCATGTCTAAAAAAATAAGATCTTATTCTTTAGTTTTTGTCCCTTGGATTTGGACGGCAATACTTCTTATCAATCCGTCTTTTTTCTTAAAAAATGGGCGCGCCAACGAAGATACTTTGTATGCATTGTACTGCAACTACTCATCTGAATTAGTCTTAGTAATATTTGTTTTGGCCAATTTATTTTCACTGTTTCAAATTTTTAAAATTCAAGAAAAAATTAAATACTTTTTTTTATTACTTCTAGTGGCGTCGATGCCAATTCAGTATATTTTCTATATCGGTGCGAACGTTCAAGTTTTTGGTAAATAACTTTAAACCTGATTGAAGTGCTTTTAAAGAACCGTTTAAACTAGATCTAAGGAAAACATGAAACCACTCAAAGTAAAAGCTCCCGAAGTATCAATCGAGTCAGAGCGAATTATTTTACGTAAGCATGATATGAAACAAGCAAAGATCATGTTTACTTATGTTGACCAAGATCGACGTCGCCTCAGAAAATTCTTACCCTGGGTCGACAATGTGCGGACTGTCGAAGATGAAAAGCAATTTATCAAAAGAACTCACAAAGGCTGGAAGGAACACACCTTATTTGAATTTGGTATTTTCCGAAAATCTGACCTTAAATACATGGGCAATATAGGGGCGCATAGCATTCGCTGGGATCGACACTCTTGCGAGTTTGGATACTGGATCCTTGGCGAATTCGAGGGCCAAGGATATATGTCCGAAGCGGTCAAAGCCCTTGAATCTGCAATGTTTGGCCTTGGCTTTAATCGCATACAAATACGCTGTAATAATACGAATAAAAGATCGGCCAATGTCCCTCGTGCCTGTGGATACACCCACGAGGGGACCATTCGCCAAGATGGCATCGACTTAGGAAAGTTTCGTGACACCATGGTTTTTGGTAAGCTTAAAAAAGAGTGGCGGAAATCTAAAAAGTAACCGCCTTCAGCCTCCTTTTGTTTGCCCTACGCATTCCACTTCGAGAATTCTCACAATTAGAACTCGTCGATGTTCTAAACAACTGCCATCTAACTAACGCGATAATTCGTTTAGCTCAGCCACGCCTCTTTCCACCCCGGTATAAATTTTGAATATTCCTAATCCATGCGTCGACGAAATCAGCAAGACAACGTCTTAGACTGAGACAGCCTGAAGAACGACGGAACCGAAGACAGCAGGACCTTGGACTTGAAAGATTGGGGCATCCTTCATCTTTCATTAATAAGTCCGAAGAGCCTAATAGGAGAAATTGTTTGAGTTTTTTGCAACGCTCTCTTCGCATATTCATGTCTGTCTTCCTTTTTGGAAGCACCGCTTTAGCGCAGATCCCGCCAGAGCTGCGTGACGTCGTCTTGTCAGGCAAAATGAATGGTCGCGGCTCTTTAGACTTCCGCGACAATGCGGGCAATATCGTGTCTGAAGTTCCCAAAGATTCTGAAGGTTCCATCCTTGAAGTAAAACAACTTAAGAAAACCCGCTCTTGGGGTATCAAAATCAAAGTCACCAAAGTGGGTGATTCTAAATCCAGAAACAAAGCCAAAGTCGGCGACGAAGTCTGGGTTTATTTCGCGCAAAAAAATCCATGGCTTGAGTTGAAAGACAAAGAAGGTATCGAAGTTCAAGATCCAGAAGCGGCCTTGGTGGCGCGCGCAAAACGCGACGGCACAGGTATTCCTGCGGAAGGTACTGTGGCTTCTCCACGTCTGCCAACCAAAGAAGAAATCAACGCGCAAGAAACTCGTGTGGCTCAACCAGGTGAGGATCCAAACTTGGCGATGGAATCAGACCGCACGAAAACTCAAGGCACAGCTGTTTGCTTGGACTGTAAAACGCCAAAAACAAAAGACGCCTTGAACGCAAAGAAAAACAGAGAAAGCATCGGTGACATTAAATCCGAGATCCAAAGAAATCTTGCGGAAACCAAAGCCAATGAAGCCGCGGGCATCTGGGCCAACGATCCAATGGTCATGGCATACTCTGAAAGCGAACAAGCAAAAAAGATGGCCGCTTATGCCAATAAAAACAAAAACTCTCGATCGATCAAATATTGCTATCGATACGTGAAGCGTGCGCTCTTAGCCGGAGACATGGTGAAAACATATCCTCCAGGAGCCCATGCCAAAGAAGCCGTACGAGATTTAAAGGCGCAAGGCATGATCAACATGTTGGACAATCCCAAATACAAAGAAATGATCAAAAGCCCTGAAGACGCTCCTAAAAATGCCATCATCGTGTACGAAAACGATGACTCAAGAGCCTCAGGAGACACGCAAATTAAGACGGATTGGGGTGCAAATGGAAAGTACATTAGCGACTTTGCCTCTAACAATTCGTTCTTAAAGTCACCGCGCGCTCGCGAAGCAGCAAAAAACAAAAAGCCTTACCGAATTAAAGGTGTTATGATCAAAGATCTCACGAAGGAATAGAAGATGAAAAACAAATTAGTCATTTTAGCTTTATGTTCTTTCATTGCATCTCCTGCGCTTGCAAAATTCACCGGTGTTGAAGGTGCGATCAAAAAACTTGAAGATGCGCAAGTGCATAGCCTACAAACAATTGATGAAAATACGACCCTCACGGATGCTGATATGAAAGCCCAAGATAAAGCCTTCGATGCTTTGTCACATGCCGTGGTGGTAGCGATTAAAGAATCCTCTGCCGCACTCACAGATGAAGTTCTTAAGACAGCTGTCGTTTTGTTACGTAAGGATCCTACACAATACGCGGGCGAAATCATTGTTCCTCTATTGCAAAAGAAAAAAGATCTTTATATGGAAAGCCTTAGAAAGCTTCCTCCGGCTGACGCCAAATTAGTCGACAAAGCGGTTCATGCTGCTTTACGTGAACTAAAAAGTGGTAATGGCTAGTTCGCTAGTCTCTCAATTGGTTTTCGATTTACCCTCACTTATCAGATCCTAAGAGGATTTTGTTCACTAACCTAAAAATGACATGATTTTCATGGGCAAAAAGTGATAGAAAACTTGCCAACTTCAGGGGGTTTTCATGAAATCGTTTGCTGCTCTTGTCTCATTACTTTTAGCCGTCACAACAGCCTCTGCAGAGGCACCCAAAAAAGCCACCGCACCTGTTGCCGAAAAAGCGGTTGCGCAAGACACTTTAAAATCTGTCGCAGGCACTGGTAAATTAGAATTCCTGGCCATCGGCAAACCGGCTATGATCCGCATCAAAGGCGAAGGCCCGGCACCAACTGGCGAAGTCACTGTGAAAGACGGCAAAGCTTCGGGCGAATTCAAACTTGCGTTGAACAGCCTTAACACTGGCATTGAAATGCGCGACAGTCACATGAAAGAAAAATATCTTGAGACAGCAAAACATCCTGAGGCTGTTTTAAAAATCTCGGACCTTGAAATTAAAGACATCAAAAGCGGCAAAGACACGCCATTCACTGGCACGCTGAACCTTCACGGAGTTGAAAAACCAGTCAGCGGCACTTTCACCAACGAAGGTACGGCGACTGAACAAAAAGTGAAAGCTACTTTCAAAGTCAAAATTTCTGATCACACAATTGAAATTCCCTCTTACGCCGGCATCAAAGTCGCTGACGAAGTCGAAGTAAAAATCGAAACGGAGTTAAAAAAATAATCATGCGCTTCTTCGCTCTTGCTCTTGTGACATTTGCCAGCTCCCTGGCGTTTGCGTACCCCGAAATGATTCGTCATGGTTACGTAAACTGCACCGCCTGCCACATCTCCCCGGCGGGCGGCGGCGCGCC
>CAMLMF010000295.1 GCA_946480995.1 uncultured Bdellovibrio sp.
ATGCGATGCCAAGACCGAACAAAGCCGGCGCAAAGAAAAAGAAAGCTGCCAAAAAGCCCGTCGCAAAAAAGAAAAAATAAAAGAATCAATTTTCAATCTAGTGCTAAAAATTGTTGGCCTCAGTAAGCTGAAGCCTCATTTTTATCCTGAAATTCTGCCTCTTTGAATACAGTCTTCCTTAAGGCTATTTCGATGCGACTTAAGGCGGTATTTTTCATTTTATTTGTCATTATCGGATAATAACGGATAACATTGGTTATATATGGATAATTTAGAGTACCTAGACTTTGATCAAGCTGTTGCCTTCTTAAAGACCACACCAAGCACCCTTTATAAGTGGCTGCAAGCCGGGAAAGTTCCCGGCCACAAGCTAGGTCGACAGTGGCGTTTTCTAAAAGACGAATTGGAATTTCATGTCTCGGGAAAAGCACCGCGAGTGCAGCATCAAAAGGAATTGATTCGCTTCGCAGAGTTTTTACAGCAACGAGCAAACACAAAAGCCAAGGAGGGTTTTGCTATGGACAATTTATCGGAAAAATTAATCTGGGATGCTTTTGATCGGGGAGTCCGCGAAATTCATATCGCTCCACGCAGTGGAAAGTATGAAATTACTTATCGTAGGCTGCGTGAAAGTGTGGAATCTCAAACCTTGATTGAAGAATCCTTGTTGCAGCATCTAGACGAAGCGTGGACGGAACAATCTTCACCACTGAAATCAGAAAATCGCCGCCGTTTCGTTTTGCATCGCTCTGAAAACGAAAACGTGCAGGTGCAATACCGCAAAGTCGAAACAATCACTGGGCCCCACATCGCTTTATTTATGCTCGAGCCTAACAGTGACATCATGCCATTCGAGAAAATCATGGCTGATACGGATAAGATCGAAAAAGTAAAGTCATGGTTGCAGCGCAAGAAAGCATTGATAATTGTCGCAGGGGGCGCGGGCTCTGGGAAAACCACCACAGTGTTTTCAATGATGGATGAACTTCGTCGTCAGGGAAAAGTTATTTTCACTCTTGAATCATCGGCTCCGTTAGTTTTTGATGGGGTTAATCAAGTTGAATATTCACCGCGTAACACAGAAGACTTCACACAAAATCTTTTAGCCGTGTGGGCGGCAAATCCAGATGCTGTTATTTTTGGTATGGGTGAAACGTATTCATTAGAAAACGATATTTTTAAAGCTGCTGGCGGAACCGCCAAAGATGGGTGCTTAGCGATTCTTCAATTAAATGCAGATTCCATTCAACAAGCAGCTGCAAAGTTTGAAGACAGCTTAGGTGAAGAACTAAAAGGCGTTCCAGTTGGAATTATTTGGCAAGAATTAGAAAAGACGACTTCGAATAAGCTGAAAGCTCGGTATGAAATTATCGAAAAGCTAAGTAATTTGAAGTAAGCATTGACCCACTTGATGTCCCCGTTCACCATAACTAGGTGATAGAGTTTAAAAATCTTGTAAAACGATTTGGAACAAGGACCGTGCTTAATGGATTAAGTTTAAAAATCCATGAAGGCGAAATCGTTTTTATTCTGGGGACATCAGGGACAGGCAAATCTGTTCTTCTAAAAAATTTGGTCGGCTTGTTAACTCCTGATGAGGGAGAGATTTGGATCGACGGCGAAGAAGTCGCAAAATTCACCGAAGAACAATATTTACCCATTCGAAAAAAATGCGGAATGGTCTTTCAACATCCTGCCTTATTTGACTCTTTAACTGTCTTTGAAAATGTAGCTTTTGGATTGCGTCGCCATTATCAATTAGACGAACAAACGATCCGTGAAAAAGTCGACAAAGCGTTGCGCTTAGTGCATTTGCAGGGCATCGAAGAAAAGAAACCGGGACAAATTTCATATGGTATGCAAAAGCGGGTCAGCTTGGCGCGCACTGTGGCTCTTGAGCCGCGTGTTTTACTTTTCGATGAACCCACGACGGGGCTAGATCCGGTGACGACCACGGCTGTAAATCAATTGATCCAAGATCTGTCACGCGAGCTGAAAACGACCTCCTTAGTTGTCAGTCACGATATGAACTGTGCCCTGACCATTGCTGATCGCATTGTCGTTCTGGATAAAGGAAATATTGTCGAACAAGGCAGTCCCGCAGAGCTTAAGCGGTCGACAGTGCCCCTTGTAAAAGACTTTTTAGCAGAGGTTTTAGAAGCATGAATGCCGTAACCTCCATCTTACAAGAAATCGGCGGGACTTTATTGTTTTTGCAAAACATCCTAAGAACGATGTTTTACAAGCGCATTAAAACCCACGAAGTTTTTGAACAGATCTGGAAAGTCACTGTAGATAGTTTTTTGAATACTTCTATGGCGGGATTTTTCGTCGGCGCCATCATGACCGTGCAATTCACCATGCAAATGAAAGAATTTGGGGCTTTGGGATATCTTGGGGGGCTTGCTACAAGCGGAACTTTCCGTGAAGTGGGACCTTTGCTCATTGCCTTTATGCTCAGTGGAAAAGTCGGTGCCTATACATCGGCGGAACTAGGTACGATGCGCGTGACCGAACAAATCGATGCGGTCCGTTGCTTAGGAGCTGATCCGTTACAGGAAATTATCGTTCCACGTTTTCTGGGAATTATTATTTCAAGCTTTTTTCTTTTGGGGGCAGGCTTAATTATGTCCGTCTTCGGCGGAATGCTGATGGGCCAAGTCTTTGCGGGTGTTAACTATGAAGAATATCTTCGTCATGTACCAACGATTGTAAGTCCAATTTCTATTTTAAATGGCTTGGTTAAATGTGGTGTGTTCGCGTTTGTTTTGGCAACTATTTGTACATACAAAGGCTACACCACAACGGGTGGAGCTAAAGGTGTCGGTCGTTCGGTTGTTTCAACGGCCGTTGCAACAATGATCTGTATTGTTGTCATGGACTGGTTAACAAGCTTCATTGGTGAATCGCTGTTGCAGATGATTCAGGGGTACAGATAATGCTTTCCTTGATGGCTGAAACCTTCGCAGGTCTAATGACTCCGCCATTCCGGCGCAAAGAATTCGTGCAACAGCTATATTTTGTCGGCAATAAAAGCCTTTTTATCATCGTTTTTTGTGTGTCTTTCGCCGCGGTTGTGACGATTTTAGAGTCCTCATTCCATATGAAGTTGGTCATTCAGAACGATTCGATGGTTCCTGGGTTTGCAGCGTTACTTATTTTAAGAGAGCTCGGTGCCGTAGTCACAGCTCTGCTTCTAACTTCAAGAGTAGGTGCTGGATACGCGTCTGAAGTGGGTTCGATGAAGATCACCGAACAAGTGGACGCCTTAAAGATGTTGGGTATTGATCCGATCAACTTCCTCGTTGTCCCTAGGTTTCTTGCCTGTGTCCTGGGTGGAATGATGTTAACGATCATTGCCAACATGACTTGTATCATTTCTGCGATGGCTGTTAGCCAAAGTGTTTTGGGTTATACACCTGCGATGTTCATGACATCGATGCACCGATTTGTGCAGTTTCAAGATATTATTTTTGCGACGATCAAAGGTGGATGTTTCGGCGCCGTGATACCGTTAGTTGCATGTTATTATGGTTTACGTTGCGAATCCGGAGCAGAAGGTGTTGGCCGCGCGACGACAAACACAGTGGTCGTGGCCTCGATTGCAATTATTGTGATTGATTTTATTTTATCCTATACTTTTAGTTATCTTTATTAGCCGGGCACGAGCCCGCAGTGCTGACGGGCCGGAGGCCCAAAAGCTGAAGCAAGGACGTTTTATGAAAGTTGAAACCAAGGTTGGTTTGTTAGCTGTCGCCTCTTTAGGGTTGGTTGTGCTTTTTGCTTATTTCATGGGGTTTATTTCACCCTTTGCCAGCGCTCAAGAATTAAATGTCATGTATAACTATGCCGGCGGAATCGAAGAGGGTTCTCCAGTGCGAGTCATGGGGATCAAAGTAGGCAAAGTGAAATCGATCACTTTTGACCCAAGCTATAAAATGGAAAATGGCGAAGAAGTAAAACTGCGTCTAACGATCACAATCAATAAAAAAGCCTGGACCAGTGTCCGTAAAGATTCCCGATTCTTCATCAATCTTGCCGGTGTCATCGGGGAAAAGTTTTTGGAAATTTCCCCAGGGACATCAGAAGCGGCCGAATTTTCTAGTGGTGACTTTGTGCGC
>CAMLMF010000296.1 GCA_946480995.1 uncultured Bdellovibrio sp.
GAAAGCCACAGAAGCGGGTTCACGTTCTGCCGCCGTTTTGATTTCCATGCCACGTTCTTTGGTCAGGACAGATTTTTTCTTAATTGGATCGACTTTGTAAATCTTCGGAATTTCTTTGTTTGAAATCACGCTTAAGATTTTCATTTTCTCGATCGTCGTTGCTGCCTTTAAGAAGGCCGGATTTTTCATTGCACGTGCTTCTTTTAAAACTAAGAAATCTAAGTCGCCATCAAATTGTCCCACGACGGAATCTTCGTAATAAGCATGAATACCACCGTGACCGGCGCCATACCCATCATAGTCCGCAGTTGTATGGAAAGGTTGTCCGTTGTCGCCAACGTAGTGACCCATTAAGCCCATCGACACAACCATTTGGTAAGCAAGCTTGTTGTAAGGAAGATCATTGTTTTGTTCTTCTTTAAAGTTTGCGGGAACAGACGCTAACGAAAATTCTTTTTCCAAAGCTGCAATGATGCGCATGAATTGGTCTGCGCGCCACCATGACGAACCGAACTCCGTCGGAATTGACTTGATCGTGGTGCCGTCATTTTTAAATTTATCAGGCTTACCCGTAAAGTCGGCGATGATTTTTTGATAATCCATCGGAATGTCTTTCACATCTAAGCCGACAACTTCGATATCAATAAAATGGGTGGGATTGCCAAGCTTACCAACATCGCCACCAAGGCTCTTCCAATAAAAGTCCGGCATATTGCACAGGTGTCCCATCATTTGCGGTTTGTGCTGCATGTATTCTTTAAGGCCCGGTTCTTTCACCAAAAAGCTCGCGACCCGACAAATAGTATCATGACCACGACCGCCCCACGCAAAAGCGTGTGAAGAGCCTAGCAACAGCAGACCGACTAAAAGATGTTTCATAGAACCTCGCTTGATTATTTTCCCAAAGCTTTCGGAGCGCGGCTATTACCAATAAAACCGGCTAAAGCGATGATGGTAACAACGTAAGGCAAAATTTGGATAAACTGAACAGGAATTTCAAAGTTACCAATGTGCGTTCCTTGCAAGCGAATTTGTACGGCATCCGCAAATGCAAATAACAAGCATGCTAAAAATGCTGGCAACGGTCGCCATTTCCCAAAGATCAACGCCGCCAGCGCCATAAAGCCGCGACCTCCGGTCATCATAGGTGAATACGAAGATGCCAAGAACAACGACAGGCTGGCGCCACCCCAAGCTGCGAAAACACCACTTAAAGTGACTGCTGCCCAACGCACTTTGCGCACACTCACACCACTTGCAACTAAAGCCGCAGGATGTTCCCCGGCAAAGAGCAACCACAAGCCCGAGCGTGTTTTATATAACCAATACGTCAAGGCTGCGACCAAGATGAATGCCATCAATAAGGGTTCAAAACTAAAACGATCTTCTAACAAAAGTGCGGGTGTTGAACCTGTTGAGCTGTAAAGAATTTTGGTGATGAACGGAATTAAACCCATCACCAAAAGATTTACGGCCATGCCGGTGATGATCTGATCGGCTTTTAATTCAATGGTGAAAAAAGCATAGAAAGCGCCAATCGCAAGGCCCGCGAATAAAGCAGCCCCCCAACCAAGCCAGGCAGAATCGAAAGAATACCCAACAACAGCGCCAGCAAAAGCCCCCGTAAGCATAAAGCCTTCAAGCGCGACGTTGACGACGCCTGAGCGTTCGCTCATAAATCCGCCCATAGATGCGAAGATTAACGGAGTGGCTAAGCGCAAAGTCGCAAACAACAAAGAAAAAACCAGCAGCATGAACTCCATCAGTCTTTTCTCCTTTTATTTTTATTGATCCACGCCCAGTAACCTTGTGCAGTGACGCCCAAAATAATTAAAGCCTGAATGATTTGCGAAAAATTACGCGTGATCGTTGAAGTCTCAAGATCTAAATCCGAAGCACCCTTATGCAAGGCCCCCATTAAGAAAGCCGCAGCAATAATACCCAAAGGATTATTATTAGCTAGCAAAGCCACGGCGATGCCGATGAAACCGTAATCTGGTGAAAAACCAATGCGATATTGCCCTGTGCTGCCTAAAACTTCTGATAAAGCCACGCAACCCGCCAGTGCTCCGGCAAGGGCCATGGCCAACATTTGCGCGCGCTTGCCAGAAATTCCCGCGCGATGGGCCGCTTCAGGATTTGAACCCACCGCCCGCAAAGCAAAGCCCCAAGGGGTTTTCCAGAGGAATATCCACATCACAACAGCAAAGACGATGGCAAAACCCAAAGAAGCATTCGCTGGAGTATCTGGGAACAAACGCGCGACTAAGTCATAGTCCTTAAACATATAGTTGGGACTGACCACGGCTGTTTCGGGACTTTGTGAGTTGGGATTAGGAATGATCTGTAAAGTGAACCAGCTCGCTAAACCTGCGGCGATAAAGTTTAACATGATTGTGATGATCACTTCGTGACTGCCGCGATAGGCGCGTAACCATCCTGCGATCCAGCCCCATAACCCGCCCGCAAGTAAAGCGGCAGCAAATGCAACCATCGGAGCTAATGGAAAAGGAATGTTGGGACATAAAACACCCACAGCAGCAGCGGTGACCACAGCGATGGTGAGTTGCCCCTCAGCGCCGATATTAAATAATCCGGCGTGAAAACCAATCGCGACAGAGAGGCCACAAAAGATCAGCGGAGTGGTGTAGGACAAGGTTAAGCCCAGATCGTACATAGATCCAAAAGCACTGCGCATCAGGATCATAAAAATATTAAAAGGATTTTCGCCAGCAAACAAAGTCAACGAAAGCGCCACACACAAACCAAGGATTAATCCAACGATACGTTTCATCGGCCGCCTCCCATGGAAGTTCCAAGTTTCACTTCATCGAATTCATTGCGAGTAAATTCAGCGACAATTTTACCTTTGCACAATACCACAATGCGATCCGATAAAGTCATCAACTCGTCTAGTTCTGAGGAAATCAAAAGTACTCCAGCTCCCTCATCACGAGCTTTGCGAATCTCGCCGTGAATAAATTCAATGGCACCGATATCCACACCCCGCGTGGGTTGCGCTGCAATTACGACATCAGGCTTTTGCGAAAGTGCGCGAGCCACAACAAGCTTTTGCTGATTTCCGCCAGACAGTTTTTCAAACGGCAACAGGGGATTGTGCGGGCGAATATCATAGGTGTTCATGATCTCTTGAGTGCGCGAAATGATCTCGCGCACCTTTAAAAAGATCCCGCGACGGAATTGCGGATTGTGCTGTTGACCTAAAATAAAGTTTTCGTAAACAGGGCGCGAAGGCAAAACGCCAAAGCGCAAGCGATCTTCTGGGAATGAGCCGACAAGGCCATTGCTTGTAACAGAACCTGCGAAAGAATGTTTGTTCAAAGCGGACTTGTCTAATAAGGCGCGGATGATGATATCTTGACCATTGCCTTCGACTCCCGCCACGCCCAAGATTTCACGACGGTGCAAGGTGAAATTGATATTTGCAATGCTGTGATTACCTAAAGAAGCACTGACATTGTCAAATTTAAGAACCGGCGCGCTGGTGTCAACAGAGGTGCTGCGTTCTTGGGGTTTTTGCGGGCGTCTTCCGACCATCATTTCGGCCAGATCCTCACAGTTGGTATCCACAGTCTTTTTATGACCAACGACCTTGCCTGCGCGGAAAACGGTGACTGAGTCCGTAAGACTCATCACTTCTTTCAGCTTGTGCGTAATGATTAAAATAGTTTTACCTTCATCACGCAGGCGGCGCAGATTTTTAAACAAATCCTGAACTTCTTGGGGCGTTAACACAGCCGAAGGCTCATCTAATATCAAAATCTCGGAATCTTGCGAAAGAATTTTTAGGATCTCGATGCGTTGTTGTTCGCCGACAGAAAGATCTTCAACTAAGGAATCTAAGTTGATTGAAAAACCATAACGTTCAGCTAAGGCCTGCAGGCGAGCTTTTTGCTCTTTGCGCGGAAGCAAAGAAAAGGCCGAGCCTTTTTGTTGCAGCAAAATATTATCTAAAGCCGTGTAGGGTTCTGCCAACATAAAGTGCTGATGAACCATGCCGACTTTGGCATTCATCGCATCAATGGGTGAAGTAAATGAAACCGGGGAGCCATTTAAAAAAACTTGGCCTTCATCAGGTTGATAAAGACCAAAAAGGATT
>CAMLMF010000297.1 GCA_946480995.1 uncultured Bdellovibrio sp.
AGGGAATCGATTTTAGATTTCCGTTCACTGCCATCCGGAATCCAGCAAGATCTTTGATCGCTGTTTGTCCGTATGAATCAATCCAAGATTTTTTCAAAAGCCCTGGATTAAAATCACCCAACGCTTTAGCTAAACTTCCCATATCCGTTTCACAGCTAGCAGATTGAGTCGCCCCTTGAAACTGCGTTTCTAAATTGCGGATCCATTGAATATTGGCATCTTGGAAATTTGCTTCAGAAAGAATTTCAGAATACGAAGCCACCGAGCGCGTCTGTATTTCTTTTTCTGGCTTATGCGTGCAGCTTAGAAATGAAATCAACACCAGGGACAAAAGAACATATCTTAACATGAGGGCTCCTTGCTATCCCTCTATTCTGACTGTTCAAGTCGCAGAAAGCAGCAAGGAGTCTGGTAAATCTAGACCTAACACCTAAATCGATGTCAGGCCTCTAGAACAGATTACTTTTCGACGATCGCGACAACACCCATACCACCTGCAGTACAAACTGAAATCAAGCCGCGGCCTTTGCCTTTTTTATTCAGCATTTTTGCTAGACTTGCGACGATACGACCGCCGGTTGCAGCGAATGGATGTCCTAAAGCCAAACTGCCGCCATTTACATTCAGTTTGGATCTATCTATGGAACCCAATGCACTTCCACCGAAAGCCTTTTGGCAATATTCTTCAGATTCCCATGCTTTCAAAGTACACAACACTTGCCCTGCAAAAGCTTCGTGGATTTCATAAAAATCGAAATCTTGCAGAGTTAAATTATTACGCTTTAACATTCGCCCCACCGCTGCTGCGGGTGCCATCAAAAGACCTTCACCATTCACATAGTCTACGGCTGCATACTCAGCATCGACAAAGTACGCTAGCACGGGCAAGTTGTGCTTCGCTGCGAACTCTTCAGAGCCTAAAAGAACGGCAGAGGCGCCATCTGTTAGCGGCGTGCTATTTCCCGCAGTCAAAGTGCCTGTGCCGGTAAAGTCGAAAGCGGGTTTTAGTTTTGCAAGCTTTTCTAGACTGGTGTCACCTCGCACGAACGTGTCTTTCGATAGTCCTTTGAAATCAAAAACTAAATCTTTATAAAAACCTTCGTCGTAAGCTCGCGCTGCATTCTTATGACTGTGGAATGCTAGCTCATCTTGAGCTTCGCGCGTAATCTTCCAGTCCTTCACCATTTTTTCGGTGTGCTGTCCCATCGACAACCCCGTGCGGGGCTCTTGCACATTAGGAAAGCGCGGTTTTAAATACGACAACTTCAGTTCAGCAAAACGTTTTAATTTACCCAATAAAGATTTCTCTTTTTGCGCATCCAACATGATCCATGTAAATTCACGCGGCAATACACCTGCGATATCACTGTTCGTGTCCGTACCACCGCCGATGCCACTTTCAATTTGGCCCGCGGCAATTTTTAAAGCAATGTGTGCCACTGTTTCTAAGCCTGTCCCGCAGGCGCGTTGCACATCATAACCTGGCGTGTGCGGATCAAGACCTGAACTTAAAAGGGATTCACGGGATAAATTCCAATCTGAGGCGTTCTTCATAACCGCCCCCAAAGCCACGTCCCCTAAACGCACACCCTGCAGATTCGACTTCATCACCAGGTCTTTTAAAGTTGCCGTCATAAGGTCTCTATTCGACGTGCGCGAATAGTGCGTTGAGGATTTAGTAAAGGGAGTTCTTGATCCGCCAAGAATGGCTACGGGTCTCATCTTTTTGTCATTTCTGCTGTTACTCATATATACGTCCTTGAAAGAAAGTCTTGATTCTACCTACTGATAGGTAGATAATAAACCAATGAACAAGGCAAAGCAAGCACCGATCACAACTACGAAATCTCAAGCATTGGACCTGGGGCGCCATTATCTGCAAACTCGAGGATACAATGCTTTTAGCTTTCAATTGATTGCAGATGAGTTAGGAATAAAAAAAGCGAGCCTGCATTACCATTTCGCCTCGAAAGAGGACATGGGCATGGCTTTGATTGAGGACTATGAAAAAGCCTATTTAGAATCTGTGGAAAAAATGAAAGACCTGCCGGCCGCAGACAAACTGGATCGCATGATCCATATTTTCTGTCGCATGAGTCAGGATCAAAAAAAGCTCTGCCCTTTAGGTGTGCTCTCTGTCGACTTCAACACTGTCCCTGTTAAAATGCAAAAGCGCCTTTTAGAGTTTCACAAAGTCCAACAAGAATGGCTGATGACGACATTAAAACAAGGGCTTGCGGAGAAAACTTTAAAGAAAGATTTAGATCTTAAGTTCACCACAGATTTGATCTTAGCCACAATCCAGGGCGGATTATTGATGGCGCGCGTTCGAGGCGAAAGCGCGACCCTTAAAAACATGCTAGAAAAAGTAATTGAAGAAATTAAACGCTAATTAATACAGCTCAACGCGGTCGTTTTCACGAAAGCCTGAGCCCGAGTGCACCACGGAAATTGCACCGTCGTTACCAAAGTAACTGATCACTTCTAGGGTGCCTTTCAGACGACCAGGCACGCGACCGATATGACCACCACTTTCTGGGTCGTACACATCATCGCCATCCTCTGTCACTTTTAAAAGATCCCCAACTTGCAAGCCAGATACACGTCCGACATTCAAATAGATTCTGTCGCCGTTTATGGCCGCGATCCGACCTTCCCAAGTCACTTTATCCAAAGAAGCTAAAACTTGCGGGGTAAAATCTAAAAATGCATCTTTGACGATCGTTTGAATCACGTCTGGGTTATTTGCTAAAAACTTATCTGTTTCCACCCGCTCCCCGACACGGACTCCTTGCTCTTCAACTGTCACTGTTTTTACCGTATTAAAAACTTCACGACCCGCACGACCTGTCACGACCCGTACTTGTGCAACCACCTCAAAAGCAGTGGTTAAATGACGAACGACTCCGACATTGTCGGATTTGCGTTTGATGCGAATATCAAGGATCTTACCTTCAAGAACCGCATTCACGCCGATTGTTTGCGCGGCTTTAGCAATTTCTGGAAGCTTGTACTGCCCGCCTTCCATCATTTTGGTAATATCCGCCTTAAGTTCTTTACTGTCTAAGGCGATCACTTCCCCCGTGCGATTAAGATCCGCCACAAAGGCTGTGCGGGCACGATCTCGCAATTCTTGAGGACGACTGTCAGCTGCGTCCAGGAAAGGTAAAACCATCAAACGCTTGCGCGGAGAGGAATCCTCTTTACGCGCTTCATAGTTCACATCTTTTACTTCGCGACGCACACTCGGTGTGCTGCGATCAAAGGTCGCACAAGAAGCCAAAACAAAAGCACAGAACAATAGAAAAACACTTTTCATTTAGAACTCCTTAGTTAGCCCACTTAAGAACAATTTCATCAGAGCCTTCAGACACCTTAGACAGCTTACGTCCATCGATATCCAAAGTTTCAAGCTTCGTCATAAGTTCAGTCGCAGCCGCTGAAGTATCAACTTCGTAGCTGACTGAATCGGCACTGACCAAACGCTCGCGGATATTTTTTACCTGAGTAATTTGCGAGCGGACTTTCTCTTTAAAACTTTCCATCATCGGCAAGGTGCTTTTGCCTTTCAAGGTCAAACGAATCACCGAAGTTCCAATCGAACCCCGCTGCCAAGCTTCAAGAACCTGCGAGGCCAAGTCGTTGGAAGTGGACTCAACCACTTCGCGCAATTTTTTATCCACGGAACTTTCAAAAGATCCCGACTCTGTTTCAAAACGGCGAGAGACGTCCGCAATCGCACGGCCATTACTGACCTGAATTGCTGTCATACGAATTTCAATACGATAATTTTTGCGTTCACCCTTATTTAACAAAACCTGGCCATCAATTAAAACTGGCGCATTAAAGTACTGCGCAAAAAATTGTGCATCTTCACCAGAAGAAACTTTTTCAGTTTGAAAATCCACTGGCACATTCAAACCCAAGTTTGCTTCAACGGGCTTAACTACATAAAAATTATTTTTCTGAAAAGAAGATCTTAAGGCGTCTTCTAAAAAGCGCCCCTCTTTCACCAAAAAGCCCTGCTGACCACGGTCAAAAGGCAGCCACCAACGGAAGCTGCGCCCTTGGACACGATCCACCCAGCTGATCACAGGTAAAACCACCGGGACCGAGT
>CAMLMF010000298.1 GCA_946480995.1 uncultured Bdellovibrio sp.
CTGACAAATTGTAATGCAAAAATAAACGCCGGTGCAGAGCTGACAGCCCACATCGCAGGCAATGGTACAATGGCACCTGCGCCAAAGACCAACAAACTAAATCCGGAAGTGCTGCCTCTGAACTTATCAATCAAACTAAGAGCCAAGATTTTTCCAATGAACAAAACGCCAATCGCCGACATATAAGTGCCATAGTCCATCTTTACTTGCGCTAACATATACGGCGTCACAAAGGGCGAAGAAATAAATACAGCGGCCTGAAACGGCGCTAAATAAAAAAAGAATTTTCTTTTTGGCGTATTCGCCCAAAAGACATTCCACGAAGCCCGTAAACCCAAACGATCTTCGGCTTTGTTCCATAACGGATCAAAATACTGGGAAGATAAAATAACTGATGAAACCAGGCGACAACCGCCAGCAAAAATAAATAACATTGTGAACACAGATGAAAACGGACCGATTTCGACTTTATTATGAAGGGCAACGCCCCCACCAATAAGTCCTAACAAAATTCCCATTTGCGATACACGCGCACGCTTAGAAAAATAGCGATTGCCCTCTTCAAGCTGCACCAATCGCCCCATCCAGTAATTCCACGCAGGGCCCGCCGCGAAACCAGATCCCCAATACAGAGTCAGGATGAAAAATAACATCCAAAAATTTGGAGCCCTGGTCGCTGAAAAATATATTAACGGGATAAAGGTTAAAGCCTGTAACGTCGTTGAAGCCACAACCCAATGTTTGTGCGATTGAACGCGTTGCAAACCGCGTGGTGTGATCAACTGCAAGAAAGCACCACTGACGATAGGTAAGGTCGAAAGAACCCCGGCAAAGATTTCGCCCATACCGATCGACAAGGCGTACGCTGGCAAATAAGTTTCACCAGCGCCGACCATCAACGAGCACAAGAAGGCGTCTATTAAACTAAGCTTCAGTGTTCTTTCTCTCAAACGAACTAGTTTCCTTTGCGGGATTTTTTGCGCATCTCTTTCGCACTTGCGACTTCTGCTTTACAAGCTTCAGACAATTCGTCTTTGTGCTCTTTCATGCATTTCATCACACGACCGCGCCCAGGCTTCACGTCGCCACAGAATTTTTCTGCATCGGCGTGGCACGCTTCCTTCACGTCTTTCATCATTTCTTTGGCTTTTTCTTGATGTGCTTTACATTCAGCAGACAATTTATCTGCATTGTCTTTCATGCACTTCATCATGCGCCCGTCACCGTGCTCAACACCGGCGCAATAAGTTTCACGATCCTTGGCACAAGGTCCTTCACCCTTGCCTTCATGCGCATGTGCATAGGCAAAAGAGCCGAAACCAAGCATTACTGTAAAAACTAAAAACGAACGTCTCATCATAACCTCCATGAGACTTTATTTTAGCAGCAGCTTTTTCAAATAAACAAAGAACTCGAGGTCCTGTAGCCTTTTCTTATAGGCTCGACCATGGTCACAGCAATTAGACGAATTTAATGGCACCGATGGTTAATGTGGTAAAGAACGACGCCACAATAAAACACCACAGATAACTTAAGATGATAAATAGTCCGTCTTTTTCCATATAACCGATTGCGCTTAAGATAATCGCAACCGCCGGCACTGTATTAGAAAATGGAATGGGTAACGGCAATGACAACAACAACGAGTTCACCACCACGACAAGCAAATTTACAAACCGAAAGAAGGTCGAGTCATGAAACATTACAAACCGCGGCTTTACGACTTTTGCAGCATAGGTCCAAATTTTTTCCGCGACCTCGGAAACTTTGATCAAGACATCTGAAGAAATTGATAAGTTCTCAAATCTTTTCGGCAACCACGGGGCCCGGTTTCTAAAAAGAAAATACGCGACGACCGAGATCAAAAAACCCAGAGGTGTCGACAAACCCGGAATAGGGATCGGTTGCAGAAAGGGCAAACACAAGAAAAGCATTAATACAGCATGACCTTCCTCACCCATCAGATGAAAAACTCTGTGCAGCGTAAGATCACCCTTTTGGGCTTCTTCCTGCAAAAGGTCCATGGTCGCAATAAATCGACTTTTCAAAATACCATCCTTGCCCGCACACTAAAGATATCCGTTTTACTCACCGACTATTCTAAAGGACCCTGCATGGATTGGAAGATTTTTGCGAGCACATTCATCACTATTTTCTTAGCGGAGATGGGTGACAAAACACAATTTGCCGCACTTGCTGCCTCCACCCAGTCAAAATCCACGGCTTCAGTGGTCACAGCCGTCGTGTTGGCCTTAGGGCTAGCTGGAGTTTTAGGAGTTGTCTGTGGAAAATATTTAGGCAGCATTATTAATCCACAGGTGATGCGTTATGTTTCTGGCGGATTATTTATTGGCTTAGGAATTTGGGTTCTTTCGGGGAAGGGTTGATTCATATGAATAAAAAAGTTTTTGTTAAATTTATGATGGTCGCTTTATTTGGCGTAAGCATGACAGCGGGACTTTATATGGCGCACATGCATCCTCCGAAAAGAAGTACGGCTTCAGATAAAAAATAGTTTTATTTTTTAGTGTCTGCAGCGTAAATAAAAACCCCAGTATCAAACTGGGGTTTTTATTTTTACAAACACACTGCTGCTTTTTGGGGATGCCACTTAGGGGCAGTACAAAGGCTCAACAATAACGTCTGCTTTTTCATGTTCATTTAACTGACTAAGCACTGCCTCTATATTGGCGCCGGATTTCGTCTTGATAAAAAAGTTGGCACCGAAAGTATTAATTTCCGGGCGAACCACTTCGGCAACCAAACGCCCATCCTCTGACAAAAAAGAACCTTTTGTTTGACCCGAAATATCTAAAACACTTTGCAAAGCTACAGCGGAAAGTTTGATAGAGCGCAGAGCGATTCCACATTTGCCATAGTGGGGGCCCGTTCCCGACAAGAACACTTTTAATTCAGGGCTTGTTACATCACTGACAACACCGAAATCTCCGCGGTTTGCTAAAATCACAGTAGCCGCTTCCGCAGCCCAAGTTTGCACAGACAATACAGTTACTAAGCTTAAGATAATTAGTTTCATTAGAAACCTCCCTATTCCTGAAAAGGAATCTATGTTTGTCTTTGATATAAGTAAAATACTGTATTGATTATAATTTAAATAGGTATTTACCTATATATTTAGACAATAAAAAACCCTCAGTTGGACTGAGGGTTTTAATTTGCGGAAAGCTGCTTCAGTTACGCGGCCCAAGGCCGCTTCACTCTGCCGGCGTCCGCCGGAGCTGCTTCAGCTTGCGCGCCTTCCGGCGCTCCAGCTCTGCCGGCTTCCGCCGACTACCCGCCGATAGTTGCGATCAATTGAGCGATCAACAAAGATACGACAGACATAACTTTGATCAAGATGGCTACACCTGGACCAGAAGTATCTTTGAACGGGTCACCCACAGTGTCACCAACGACAGCGGCTTTGTGCGCGTCAGAACCTTTAGGATGTCCTGGCAAACCACCTTTTTCGATGAATTTTTTAGCGTTGTCCCATGCTCCACCGGCATTCGCCATAAATAGAGACATTGTCGCGCCCACTGCCAAACCACCCGCAAGAAGACCTGCAAGAGCTGCAGGACCCAATACGAAGCCAACGGCTACTGGTGCAAGGATTGCGATCATACCTGGCAAGATCATTTCAACCAACGCAGCTTTTGTTGCGATGTCGACGATTTTTGCAGGTTGTGGTTCCGCTTTACCTTCGCGAAGACCTGGGATTTCTTTGAATTGACGAGCAATTTCTTGCACGATTTTTTGTGCAGCTTTACCAACCGCTGTCATTGTTGTTGCACCCACCAAGAATGGTAGGATTGAACCCAACAAGATACCGATCAATACGTTTGCAGAAGTTAAATCCAAAGACATCTTCGCAAGACCTTTAAGTTCACGGATGTGATTTACTTCCATGTTAAAGGCAGAGAATAGTGCCACAACCGTCAAGATAGCTGAACCAATCGCAAAACCCTTACCGATAGCTGCTGTTGTATTACCAACTGCATCTAATTCGTCAGTAATTTCGCGAACGTTTTTACCAAGACCTGACATTTCAGAGATACCACCCGCGTTGTCAGCGATAGGACCGTAAGCATCAACAGTCATAACAACTGCTG
>CAMLMF010000299.1 GCA_946480995.1 uncultured Bdellovibrio sp.
AGAACACGCAAGTCCGAGATCAAATGGTCAACAGAAGCGGTTTTCGAGTGCAAATCCGCAGCCGTGTGCGACACCTGTTGCGAAGCGCGCGCGTTGTCTTGTGAAGCCATATCTAAGTTTGATAATGCTCCGCCAACTTGTTGTATGCCGAGCTTTTGTTCCTCACTTGATTGCGCAATTTCTTGGTTGTAGGTCGTGACTTTTTCAACGGACTCTAGAATCTGTTTAAGCATTTCCTGACTTTGCGTCGCTTTGCCTACGCCTTCTTGGATGTGGGCGGCGCTTTGATTAATCAGGCCAGAGATTTCTTTTGCAGAAGTAGAGCTTCTTTCGGCCAAAGTTCTTACCGCGTCGGCCACGACGGCAAAACCTTTCCCCGCGTCGCCAGCCCGGGCCGCTTCGACAGCAGCATTTAAGGCTAAAAGATTTGTTTGAAAGGAAATGTCTTCGATAATGTTGATAATATCCTGCATCTTTTTGGAGCTTGCAGAGATATTGCCCATTGAATTCATTAGTTGTCCGATAGAGTGCGATCCGTCTTCGACAGATTTCTTAGATTGGTGTGAGGCGGATGCGGCTTCGGCGGCGCGGCCGCTGCTTAAGTTTACCATCGAAGAAATTTGCGTCATTGAAGACGTGCTGGATTCAACCATCGAGGCCGTACGTGTGGAGCTGTCATGAACAGTGCCGCTAACTTCAGTTAGGGTGGAAGCGGCGTGATGCACATCCTGAGAGTTTTCGGCCAAAGCATCGCAAATCTTTTTAACGGCGTCGGAAATGCGCGAGGAAATCCAGTATGAAAATAAGCCGGCGGCAAAAATTGAAATGATCGAAGCCCACAAAGCTGAATGTTTCGCGCGATTTTCGCTAGTTTGTGCTTTTGCAACGGAATCATCCGCCAAAGCAATTTGGTATTCAGTTTCCTTTAGCAGTGGTTGATAAACAGCGCTGGCTTTTCCTTCACAGATGGTTCTGATTTTCGCAACGATGGCGTCGTGATTCTGATCATACTGCTTTGATAAAGTCAGTACATCAGAGCCAAATGCCTTAAAGTCATTCCAACTTTTTACCAGAGCTTTAAAGCTTTCGCGATCTTTGGCTTGCACATCGATTTTTTGATAGGCTTCAAGGTGCTCCTCGAAGGCTTTAACCTGTTCCAGAGAAAGTTGAACATACTTGTTCACTTCATCCTGAGTGTTTTTTTCTAGACCAATACTTCGCACGTGAATGCGCAGTTCGCGAATAGTCGAGCGCAATCCCCCGAGTTCTTTAACTGCCGGAAGATTTTCGTGGGAAACGATATTGTATCGAGCCGTGACGTCGGTCAGGAAGTAAAACCCGATGGCTCCGCTACTTGCTGAAACGAGTGCGGCAACTAAGCACATGATCGTAAGCTTAACTTTAAGACTGATTGTTTTCATTACAACTCCGTTAACTAAGACTTCGGTGGGTTTTGTTAAGGACTTGATAAGAAATCTAAACATTTATAGTTAGGCCAGCCAAGTGCATATAAATTTTTGTTTTTAATTCTCGAGTGCGGGAAGAGATTCTCATGTATGGAAAATTTTTGGTGGGCAATGGTCCATAAAAAAAGCCGCTCGTCAGAGCGGCTCATAAAAATATAAATGAAAACTTACGTTCTAGTTGATGTAGTCTTTGGCGTTGATGCCGTACTTCTCAATCTTTCTAAGAAGCGTTTTCTTAGGGATGTTCGCGTGCAACGCCGTTTGATTGATGCGACCACGGAATGTCTTAAGAGCTTTTATGATGAACTCTTTTTCGAACGCTTCTTTTTGCGCATTGAAGTCTAAACTTTCAGTGCCTGCAATAGAAACGATCTCTTCGCCCTCAAGGTCTCCATCATCCATACCTAAATCGCCATCTTCGTCATCGGCAAAAGCACCGTGTGCTTGCGTCGCAGAGGCTAAGCCTGTCGAAGCTACTTTTTGAGCCATCTCTAAAGGCTGAATGTCGATAAGGTTTGTACCCGTTGCAACCAACAGTGATTCCGGCAAAGAAGCGATTGTGATGATATTTGTCATCTCAAGAACAAACGCATGCTCGATCACGTTTTCAAGTTCACGGATGTTGCCTGGCCATGAATGCTTTTTAAGAACCGACATAGCATCTGGAGCAATGCCATTGATACGTTTGCCATGGGCCAAGTTGAATTTCTTCATAAAGATATTCACCATGTGTTCCATGTCGTCTTTACGTTCGTTCAAAGCAGGCAAGAATATAGGTACTACGTTTAAGCGATAGAACAAGTCTTCACGGAACGCGCCGGTTTTGATCATTTCTTCTAAAGGACGGTTGGTTGCGGCAATAATACGTACGTTGGTTGGGAACTCGCGGTTAGATCCCACCGGAGTGAAAACCTTTTCCTGCAACACACGCAAGATCTTTACTTGCATCAATTGCGGCATGTCGCCGACTTCATCCAGGAACAGGGTGCCGCCTTCAGCAAACTGGAACTTGCCGATTTTGCGTTGATCAGCGCCTGTGAAAGAACCTTTTTCGTGACCGAATAGTTCTGATTCAAAAAGATTTTCAGGGATTGCAGAGCAGTTGATCGCGACAAATTTTTCGTCTTTGCGGGCAGAGTTGTAATGAATCGCTTTTGCCACAAGCTCTTTACCAGTTCCGGAAGCACCACGGATCAGAACCGGAGTGTCGACTTTGGCAAGACGGTGGATAATGTTAAATACTTTTTGCATTTGTGAAGTGTGGCCGATGATCTTACGACCTGCTTCCACCATCACGGGTGCCGAGGCCGCGATATTTGAAATTAAGTTGTGGGCGTTAACGGCTTTATCAAACAGTTGTAACAAGTCTTCGCTGCCCACTGGTTTTTGGAGGTAATTGTAAGCGCCGTCTTTAACTGCTTGGATCGCATCGTTCAAGGTCGCGTGAGCCGTCATGATGATAACGATGATACCTGGATCGAACTCTTTGATTTGGCGAAGGGCTTCAAGGCCATTCATGCGTGGCATGTCCACATCTAAAATCACAACGTCGTATTTGTTTTCAGTGTTTTTAACTTTCTCCATGGCATTCACGCCATCGAAAGCTTCATCAACTTCAAAACGTTGTGTCACAGTCAGCGCCGACTTGACTGATAATCTTAAGCCCTGATCATCATCAACAACCAAAACCTTAAGCATGTGCTCCCCCTTGTTCGATAGGCAGTTCTACCGTAAAAGTCGACCCATTACCATGGGAAGATTCTACAAAGATATGTCCCTTGTGCAGTTCCGTAAAATATTTGGCTAAGTAAAGCCCCAGGCCCGACCCCTTGATCGGAGAGCTTTTTGCATTCTTAGAACGGAAGAATTTCATAAAGATATTTTGCAGTTCATCGGCAGGAATTCCCGCACCCTGATCTGCCACCTGAACGATGACTTTCGTTGTAGTTTCTTCACTAGAAACCAGGATTTTCGTGTCTTCAGGACTGTATTTGATCGCATTTTCGATAAGGTTCGAAAAAACCTGCTTCATCAGGTCCGCATCGACGGGTACGGGAAACATGGGTTCCAATTCAGAAACGATCTGGATTCTTTTAACTTTCGCCAGGAATTCGTGCTTTCGAATCACCTCTTGCAACAGCGAATTGATGTCCTTGCTTTGCAAGTTTAACTGCACGCCTTGGCTTTCGATTTTGCCATAATTTAGGATCGCATTGATAAACTTTAAAAGATCATCCGACGAATGGCGAATGGTGTCCACGGCTTCGCGCTGTTGCGAACTGAGAGTGACAGCATCGGCTAAAATCATATCCGTCATACCTTGAATGCGTGCAATTGGCGTCTTAAGGTCATGGGACATCATCGAAATAAAATTCGTTTTAAGCTCTTCGACTTGGCTTAAAAGCTTATTCTTTTGGTAGTACTCCCAACTGCGCCGATTTTCCACGATCAGGCGGTAGGGGATGAAGAAGTAGTAGCACAGGAAAACTGAAAGTAGTGGGGCTGCTACACTTATCCAAAGGTTTGCTAGCCAAAATAAAAGAAGTGCAAAAGTTGTAAAGCCAACGACGGTTCCAATTAGTACCGATAGTCCTTTTACTGGACTCATCGTTAGAAC
>CAMLMF010000300.1 GCA_946480995.1 uncultured Bdellovibrio sp.
AGTGAAGCTGCCGCCGTCAAGTTTGCATTCGATACTTTGAATGCCCGAAGCGCCATCCAATGCCGTGAAAGAAAATGTTGCTGAGTTTTGATTTACTAAGCTTTGTGGCGTCAGGGTCCACGCTATTATTGGAGCGGATAGGTCTACGCGAAATTGTTCGACAGAAATCGCGGAAAGATTTCCGGCATGGTCTTGCGCTTGAATTTGAAAGAAGTGTTCGCCTGAAGTCAGACCTGAAAGACCGTGTGCCGTTAAAGAATCACATGGCAGCCAGGTCGCATTTTGCAGGCGGCATTTGATGTCACGAATGCCGTCATTGTCTGAACAGCTGAAGGTAAAATTGGCTGTCGTCGTATTGATCCAGTCAATGTCCGGCGACGTGATCGAACATGTCGGTAACAGAATATCCGCGTCCACTGTCCACGAGTGACTTACTTGCGTGCTATTGCCGGCAACATCACTTTGCGCAACTCGGAAGGTGTGGGCTCCGACAGATAAGTTGTTTACAGTGATGCCGGAGTTACAGTTTGTAAACGCGGCTCCGTCTAACGAACATTTAGCTGTGGTCGCCAAAGGCGCCCCAGCTCCGGCTGAAGCCGTCCATGTGAAAGTGGCATAATTAGCTTTGGTCGTGCTGGCTGGAACCGTTGCAAACGCCAATGTAGGCGGAGTCAGGTCGACTTGAAATTGAAACCATAACGGAGTCACAGAAAAGTTTCCCGCGGCGTCTTGACTGCGAGCTTTGATTTTATAGTCTTCTGTATTCACTAACGATTGATTACAGTTTTCGGCCAAAAAGATATATTTTTCTGTGTTCGCTACAAGCAAGGCTGGGCACACCACAGTGGTTTCGTCATTGCGATACACTGAGAGCTCAACCTTTTCATGATCAGCGATACGTGCCCAATGAACGGTGGGGTATAGTCCACCCAGCCACGCGTCGACTTCGGATTCATTTTGTGAAGTCACTCCGGCGACAACGGCCGCAGTTGTGGGCGGAATCGTATCAGCTAATATGCGCAGCTGTCGAATGTCCGAAAACTGATACTTCGATTGAGGATTCACAGAGCGAAACTCAAAAAGATATTGGGTCGCGGGATTGCCGACCAAGGAAGGGCTGGTCAGACTCCACGTGTTGTTGACGCAAGCCATATCGATCCAAGTGGCGTTGTCGATGCGATACTGCAGTCCCGTGATGCGCTCGGCGATACATGTCCCGTTGATCACAGGCGTTGCTTCATTGGTCGCGAAATCCAACCCCGCGTGAGTTGTGATGACCGGAACCGGAATCTGTGGTCGTTCAAAGTCCATTGTGTACGCTGTGGGTTTTCCGGGGCCGCTTTCTAGTAAGGCCGTGATTTGAAATGAGATAGGCCCAGAATAATTCGGATCAAGCAGTGAGTATTGAAGAGTGATGTTGTCGTCTTGATCGCAAAAAGCCAAGATGTCGCCCGCAATGATATTCACAGCGGAAGTATCTTTAATGATATTTTGACTTTCCCCGTTGATCGCAACAGTGAGGCCTAAGGCTTTTTCTGGACATTTACCTGCGAGTTTTACAACGACGTTGCTGGGGCTGGTTTCAAAGACTTCGTGTCCGGTAATTTCAACTGAGTTAAGGCTAGCAATATTGGCGATAAGACCGCAACCCATCAAAAAAGAAGTCAGGACGGCCATACCTGCTGTTGAAAATAGCAAGCTCCCGTGACGGCCTAGAACATTCAGGAAAAAATTTAATAAAGCCACACCTATATATCGGTATCTATCCAGTGTTTCTAAAGTGTTGCGAACCTTCGGTCACCGAACCATAAGAAGTGCTTATGGCAATTATAACAAATAATAAAATTCCTAAGAAATTTCATATATTTAGGGCCACTTTGACTATGCCTATTTCGGCATCAACGTTGCATTTAGGAAACACTGTAGGCACCGCGGGTTTGGGGGAGAATTTACCGGGGGCTGAGGGGGGCGAAATGGCCTTTCAGAGAAAAAAATTCATGGACGTTAACCGATTTAGACAGAAACGAGTCTTAAGATGCAGAGAGATCTAATAGATACGGATCTTGAACTGGTTGAAAAAGTGAAAGCTGGAGACAGAAGGGCTTTTTCCGAACTCGTGAAACGACATCAAAGAAGTGTGCTGCGCCTGAGTTTACGGTTTGTGAAGGATATGGGAGCCGCGGAAGATGTAACGCAAGATGCGTTCATCAAAGCTTACGAAAAGTTGAACTCCTTTGAGGGCAGAGCAACTTTCAAAAGCTGGTTGTTCCAAATTGCAGTGAATACTGCGAGGAACAAAATCCGCGAGTCGAAAAGGGACACCGTCGATATAGATGATGTGCAGTTGGCCGTGGGAGCGGAAGCTGAAAAAACACTCGTCCATTCGGCGGTGGCAAATATCCTGAATACGGAAGTAGAAAAGTTACCGTTTAAACAAAAGACCGCGTTGGTTCTTCGTGTATACGAAGATCTTAGTTTCAACGAGATCGCCGATATTATGGAGTGTCCTTACGACACGGCCAAGGCGAACTACCGACATGCACTGTTGAAACTTCGCCAAACTTTTGAGCAACAAAAAGAGCTCAAAAATTGGAGCGAAGAAGTCGGTGGTTTCTTTATGGAAATGAATCAACGTTTTGCAGAAGCAGAAGGGTGAATCGATAATGGATCATATGGACCCCATGAACCGTGGTGATGCAAATCGCCTAGATCAAAGAAAAATGCGCAAAGGCTTAAAAGCCCAGGATGAAATTGAACTGCCCATGAACGACGACTTTTTCGATCGTCTGCATGATAAAATCATGGCCGAGGTCGAAAAGGTCGAGATCGCTCCGCCACCACGGCTGATGACGCCGCGAAATCTTTTGCGGTCTCACCTTAAGGGGTGGCTTTATCCCACGGGCGGCTTGATGTCCTTGTTCTTGTTTTCATTTATGTTGATGAGTCAGGTGTCAAAAGTAAACCAGTCCATGGTACGTGTTGGACTTTTGAGTGATGGTCACGAGCGTATTGTTACCGAAGCACTTTTGTCCCCAGACGACTTATCCCAGACTTTAATCAGCACGCAAAGCGATTCTGACTTTTTTATGGACGTAGCTGGCGAATCATTCGAAAATTTAACAGTAGCAAAATTCAACAAAATCATGGGTGAAAGCGGACGCTAACACCCACTGGGTGTGCAGCGTGCGTTTGAGCCAGTTCGTTTTTATTCTTATTATCAGCATGGGGTTCAGTGTGAACTCCGTCGCTGTTGCCGCCGACAAACGCAATCAATTAGAAGAACTTCTTATCTGGAAAATGAGTGACGAACTAAAACTTTCTCCCGTTGAGGAAAAGAAATTCACTGACGTCGTTCGTCAGCTGAATCAGAAGAAAACAGAGCTTAATCAAGAACTGCAAGCGTCGATCGAAAAGTTAGCCAAACTGAAAACAGCCAAAGAAAAAGACGACGAACTGGCACGTTATCGCAAAACTGTGCAAAGTTTTGGACGTATCGGCGAAGAAGAATTTGATAAATTAAAACCGTTATTGGGTACAGAGCGCTTGGCTCAATATTTGGTGATCAAACAAGACCTGGCAAATCGTATAAAAACGATGTTGGTAAATCCAGAAAATCAAAAGGGCGGGAAAGCTCTTCCCCAGCCCAAGTTGATCGAAGAAAAATAGACTGTCTTTTACTGGCAATTCAAAACTGAAGTGATTGGATATTCACGAAGATCCTTGCCGCCGAAATCTATTGTTGCTTTACCTGCAATTTCAAGAGAATCGTCCGCTAGTTTCATTCGCCCAACCCAGGTGGCGGTTTTTCCTTCCAAGTAGATGCGGTTTTCGTTGTCAAAATGACCAGACATAGAGACCCCATTGAACGCCATGTTTATCGGAGTTCCCATTTTCGATGACTCCATAGTGATCTTAATTGGGCCATAGGTCGTTTCGCCGTGACATGCTTTCGAACCTTCACTGTTTTTCAGAAAAGATATCGCCGTTTGCAAACTGTAATACGGCGTCATTTCGCAGCCAAGAATCTCGCAATTTTGGGAGGTGGCAATCGCACAGA
>CAMLMF010000301.1 GCA_946480995.1 uncultured Bdellovibrio sp.
TCGACATAGTCTCGTATAATCACCCCAGAACCGCGTATTTTCAAGCGTTTAGCTTTTTCACACAGCGCAGAAAAGGCTTGAGGTTGTGGGACTTTAGCTCTATCTTCCCCCGACCGTATGGCGCATAAAAATAAAACCAACTATAGCCCCTATAAAGCTCGTCAAGAACAGCGCCAAAAAGGCCTGGGCGGCACCACCGTCACCACTTCTGCTCCACAAATGGGCAAACACAAGAAGCCAGAAACGATTTATGAGCTGAACGAAGCCAACGACCGCTTGGCTGACGTCTTTCGCAATCACGGTTTTGATATGGTCAGCCATCAACAGCGCCAACAGTTGGCGCACTTTTACAGACTCTTGATGCTGAACCAGGAAAAAGAAAACTTCACACGCTTACTCAAACTGCGTGATGTTGCGATTAAACACTTTATCGATAGCATCATCATTCTGAAGTACACAAAATTGCAGTTTCCCTTACTGGACGTCGGCACGGGCCCGGGCTTTCCCGGCATTCCTTTAAAAATCATGTTCCCCGAAGAGCAAATTCTTTTGGGTGAGGGCGTGCAACGTCGCGTGGAGTTTTTAAAACACGTGCGTTCAGAAATGAATCTACAAAATCTTGATATTTTAGGTCGCAACATCAACAAGCACTGCGTGTATCCAGTCAACGGCGCCATCACTCGCGCTGTGGAAGACATCGGCAACACCTTGGGCAATGTGATGAGCTGTTTGAATCTTGGCGGCCGCGTGTACTTCATGAAGGGCCCAGGTGTGGACCCTGAAATCGCCGCCGCAAAAAAAGACTGGGGTGAGTTTTATAAACTTGTTGAGGACACTGCGTACGCGTTGCCAAACACGCCCCATGAACGCCGCATGGTCGTTTATGAAAAAATCAAACACATGCCTTTACCAGACGAGGACGAAGGTGAAGAGATGCTCTTAGAGGAGCTTTCAGGCGAAGAAAAACGCCGCTGGGCAAAATACACTTAGTGCCAGCAATTTAATCACGCGCCTGCTCTCAAAATTTAAGAACGATTAAGATATTGACTCAAAACGAACACAAGGAATACAAAATCCCGCGATGACAACGGATGCCTCTCAACTTCTTCAACTAGCCAAGCTACAAGCACGCCAAGGAAACTTGACGGAGGCACGCGCTAGCCTTGGAGGCCTGTTACAAAAAAGTATTCAAACTTCGCATCCGATGTTGTGGCTTGAATCCGCACGAACATTCTTACATTGCAGTCAAGAGCTTGAAGATCTTGGAGCCACCCAATGCGTGATGGAAGACGTGCAGGAGTTTCTTAAAAAGACACACAATGATGTCCTCATGGGGCAAGCTGAAATTCTAATTGGCGCCTGGCTTTTAGCTTTAGGAAAAATAGACCAAGCTCAAACTCATGTAGAGTCAGCTTTAAAGAAATCAACCCAAGCAATGGACCTCAGTACTATTGCCCGATCGCTAACAATCCTCGGTCACTCCTACAGCATGAAGCCCGAGACCTATAACTTAGCAATCCAACAGTTTGATAAAGCCGAGGTTATTTTACGCGAAATCAACAATGCAGAGACCTCGCTAACTGTTAAGCTGTTACGTGGCTTTATTTACACGCAACAACTCCAATATGACTTAGCTTTAAGTCTTCTATGGGAGGGTTACGAACAAGCTAAGCTTCATTCGTTCAACTTAATCGTAGCAAGTATATTGGCGCAAATTGCCCGCATTCATCGCGATCAAAAACGCAGTGAGCTTTTCACCATTTATTCTGAGCTTGCATTAAAAGGATTGGATCCACTTAAGTCTCCACGCCTTTATAAAACAGTTTTAGCGATGTGCCCTCCGAATCCGAACCCAAGTCACTCGCAGTATGATTTTAAAATTGACGAATTTGCACGAGTGGCCCAAGAAAAATCTAAAGGCACTATAGATTTCAAGAATCAACACATCCTGTTTGATTTAGCTCTTTTGTTTATCAAAAACGCGGGCTCAAGGTTTTCAAAGGAAGATCTCGTCTCAAAAATCTGGGGTCAGATTTATGCTCCGGCTACTCATGACAACCTAATTTATGTCTCTATCAAGCGTTTAAGAACTCTTCTTGAACCCGACTTTGATTCTCCTCGTTATATTTTAAGAGACCGTAAAGGTTACTATTTCAATCCGCAATCCACTGTTAAATTTAAAGAACCGGAGGAAGCTTCGCTATGAAATTTCTCGTATTGCTCTTTTTGTTTTTCTCAAGCTCCCTATCTTTTGCAGGTCCTGGCGACGGACCCATCGTTCCTTGGCCAACAAGCATCGTCAACAAGCACGAACTGCTGTTTGAAGATCTGCGCGGCGAATGGGTGGGATACTCTCAGAACACTTTGTGGTTCGTGAATATTGATTACAATTTTAGCTCTCCGGACGGCTTAGCTTCGATTGAAATTCGCTCAAGTGCTTTATTCACAACGTACGGCTTTGGCTGGCTGCAAAACTGGGAAAAAGTTTTCTGGGGTGAAGTGACGATGGATGACAACCACAAAACATCTTTCATCATCTACAAAGATACTGAAGGCACGAAGCTACGCATGGGTAAGAACTCAAAAAGCTATTTTGACGTTATCTTGTACCGCAAATAGAAAGATAATTTGTGATAGAAATTAGCTCCAAAACGAATGATCACTTTAGACGCTGGGCGGATCTGTCTTCCGCTCGCGGCATTAAAAAACACAATGAGTTCATCCTTATGGGTGATAAACTTATTGCTGAATTTTTAAAAAACCCTCAGTACAAGGTTAAAGGCGAAATCATTCACGAGGACTTAAAGTCCCTGACTTTGACGGCACCGGCTTTGCGTGGGCAAAAGATTTCTATCTTCAAATTACCAAAAGCTTTATTTAACGAAATCGATGTTGTCGGCACGCACTACAACTTACTGGTCCTAGAACCTAAAGAGATCGCCCCTCTTGGCACTGCAAAAACTGCGGGCTTGGAAGTGATTTCTCCTCTAGGAGACCCTTCCAACTTAGGTGCTTTAGCGCGTTCGGCTTTGGCTTTTGGTGCGAGCAAAATGATTTTAACGGAAGAGACCTGCAATCCCTATCATCCGAAAGCGATTAAAGCTTCTGCAGGCGCTTTGCTAAAATTACCTTTATTTAAAATTGGTAAATTTCAAGACTTCGTTGCTGCGAACAGCGACGAAATTTTTGCCTTAGACATGAAGGGTGAAAACGTTGGCCAATTCAAGTGGCCTAAAAACGTGCGTCTTGCTATCGGCGAAGAAGGCCCAGGCTTTAGCGGCATGAAAGGCTTAAAACGCCTAGCAATACCGACGGAGGGCGTGGAATCCTTAAATGCCACTGTCGCCGCCAGCATTGCTTTATTTAGCTACGCGAACTCAAACCGCTAATTTTAGAAGCACAGTTTAGAACGGATTTCTGCATCTGTTATTTGCCCCGCAATATCACAGATCTTTTTATCCAAAAGCCCGTACACGTCCCAATTCGAAAAGATCGTTTCAGCTTTGCCCTTAACCACACCTAGTTGCTTCCATTGTGTGCCGACACGGACAAATAGCGGCGCACCGCTGTCGCCTGGCTCAACACGCACTTGTGACTTTGACTCAAAGGCCCCGCCACTGCGAGAAATGCGATCCAATTGTCCCATGCGCTTTACATCCATGGTCGAAATCTCTTCAAACGGATTGATTGTCACCACCGTCGGAGCATAAGTCAGAATTTGTGAAGCCAACGCCGTCGCTTCACTTTGCGAAGCCAGCGACACAAATTGAAATTCTGACTTTAACGGCAAGGCGCGATCAAAAACCACGACTGCGACATCTTCTTCAGGCCCCACGCGCAAACGCAATCCCTGAGATTTCAAACGGCGACTTAATTCGGGCGTAAAGAAAATCTGCGCGTTGATTTTCTCTTTCGCGGTTGTCACATAACCGATTTTGCGAACGGTCCCGTCGGCACCCTTCTTCCAGCGATATTCGCCGATTTGAATTTCCATTTCTCTTTGCCCCAAAGACTCTGCCATAAATACACAATGGGCCGCTGTAACCATCACCC
>CAMLMF010000302.1 GCA_946480995.1 uncultured Bdellovibrio sp.
CCAACGCTTTTTGGAACCCGAAAGAATCCCCAGGAAGTAGTCCTTCAAGTGAACAGGATTTAAGTTAAACCCTGAAAACCGAGCGTGCTTTGAACCCACCAAGCCCCAAAGAATGCGCCAAACGACAAGGCCTCCTAACATCAGGCCCGAAAGCATGTGGTAACTAAAAATCACGGACTCATCATCGACGGTTTGTGCGATAACAAAGGACAGCAAAAACAGCCCCGAGAAAAGCCAGTGAAAAATTCGGGTGGGTAGGTCGTAAACTAAATGTGATCTCATATTGAACCTCCTAAGTGATGTGGCACGTGTTCTTAGGTTGAATCTCGGTCCAAAGGTTGATTTCGTCTATTGGCCAAACGGTCTATGCGACGTCATTTCAAGGGCTTAGGCTATTTGCCCCATTCACAAAATGCGCAGTGTTGCGATACTTAAAAACAAGACATGGGAATCATCCCAGCAAAAAGGAGACACACAATGAAACAACTTATGATGGTATTAGCACTTTTGGGAGCAGCCTCGACGGTCCAGGCCAAAAAGGATTGCACAACTGAGCCAAAATCAAAATGGATGTCCGAGGCGGATTTTAAAAAGAAAGTCGAAGCCGAGGGCTATAAAATTGCAAAGTTCAAACAGCCAGGAACTTGTTATGAGATTTACGGGACCAACAAAGATAACAAGAAGGTTGAGATTTACTTTAATCCCGTCGACGGTTCGATTGTGAAGGAAAAATAGATTTGCTGTTGCGGCAAAAAAAGAGGGCGCATCCTGCAGTGGTTTTGCGCCCTTGAGTTAGAAATATGCGAAGAGTATTTAAGGCCCTTAGGTGCCGTCTTTTGTAACCCGTTTAAAATGGGCGACAAGTTGTGAACGGCGGCATCGTTGAAGCCCTTGTCATCAGCAAGGCTTTGTCGAAATCACTGAGATACTTTGACTGCACAATGATCACGTCATCCACTTTGGATTTTGCAGAAGGCTTAGCATAAGAGCATTGGTTGGGATCGTTTGGATTTTTTCCAGTGACGACGCCAGGAATAGACTGAATTCCCAAAAAAGTGTGAGGTGGATTTTTGACAGTAAGGTCTTGTGTCGTAACAAGGACTAAACTTCGAAACAGTGTGCCGACAATGAAAGGTGTTGGATAGGGATCTGGATTAAAGGTCCAATAGTAAACTTTCTTTTTTTGTTCAACGAATTCGATACTGGAGCCATTGAATTTACTTAAAGTGTCTCGCACGTTGGTAAATTCAAAAGGTGAACTTGGATCGCTCGACTGTGTCTTGAGTTCTATGACTGAAACTTCAACGCCATTGCCATTGCTTCTTTTTGATTTGTTGAATTGAAATTGGCAAGGGGCTGCGTTCTTAAATCTCACACCAAGGCATTGATCCGGCAGTTGATTTAATATTTTTGCGGTCTCTAAGACTTCATTCATTGTCTGAACAGATATCTGTTCATTGTTGTTAAAGATGGCAGTTTGTCTGCGACCGTCGTCTTTAATGCCTAAGCCAAAAGTAAAGCGACGATCGAACTTATGAGCTATTAAGAATTGATCGAGTTCTTCGTAGGATCTAAACGGGAAACTTCCTAAGAACACTCCAGTGACAGTGCGAATATTTTCATAGTCGTCAGAGTTAAAAGGAGTGGGATCTGTTCCTGGGAAAAGTTCATTCATCAGATCCAACTGAGTCGGATCACACTTGAAGTCAGGATAAATCTTTTCCGTGCAGATATCTTCCCAAGATTTATATTTTAAATAATAAAGACTCATCACCATTTCATGGATGATCAGTGTGGCTTGATCTTGCAGGGTCATTTGGTTGAAGCGTTGAGAATTAATCCAAATAGACTTTTTGGTTTGCAGGGCCAGCTGTTCCGTTTGATCTTTCGAAAAGCTCATACCAATGACATCTTTAGAAATAGTGTCTAAGCCCACAGGAGCGATGTACCAGGTTTTATAAAGCAGCCACTTTTTAAGGATCGGCAGTGCCTGATCACCTTTTGGCGACATGGCCAAAATGCTTTTAATCTTTGGTTCGATCAAAGCTTTATAGGCTGGGAGTTGGTCCGTTTGGACGATGTAGGCTTCATAGGCTTTGTTTTCGATGCCATTGCCGCCACCAGTATCCGATGTGCCGTCGACGGGGCTTTTTCCGCCACCATTGGTGCCGGAGTTTGAACACGCTACTGATGTTATAAGTAAGAAAGATACGATTAAGTGCTTAAGACTCACAAAGCCCCCCTTGGTCTTACTGCTGAGTCTTTGTATCGCTGATTGTTTTAGAGTGTCTATCAATTACGACGAGCTTCTTGGACTTTCTTTCGACAACGACAAAATGAGGAACTTCGTGATCCTCAAATACGACCATAGTTTGCGGGCCCTGTGGTGCTTTGAATAACGAGGCTTTTGGCGCCGCGTAACTGCTAGAGGCGATGGCAACAAATAGAAAAATGAACGAAGTTTTCATGGAGTCCTTCCTTGTTAAAACCAAGGTATTCGTTCTGGGGTGGGGTTATTAGATTTTTGAAGTAAAAAGTTATTGAATATTTTTACTTTTAGTCAAATAAGTGGCTCATGATTTCTATTTACGATTTCACAGATTATCGCGAATTTTTAAATGCCTGGATGGCCCAACAAAAGGGAAAAGGCTGGCAGGGTAAGCTTGCCTCTGTCGCGGGGGTCAGCTCTTCGTTGATCAGTTTTATTTTAAAAGGCGAAAAACACTTAAGCCTTGAGCAAGCCGCAGAGATTTCTGATTTTCTAGGACTGCCCGAAAAAGAGGTGGAGTATTTTTATCTGCTTGTCGAATACGGACGTGCGGGTTCTGTGAAGTTACAAAAGCAGCTGTTAAAGCGCATCGAAGAGCAACGAAAAAAACTTTCCAACCGCATCGCCGCGGCGACAAATCTTTCAGATGATGTGAAGGCCATTTATTATTCAAGTTGGGCCTATTCTGGAATTCGCAATCTGACCGCAACACCAGGTCCCCATGATGTGCACTCGATTGCAAGCCATCTTGGTCTTCCCCCGGTCGTCGTCGGGCAGCTTTTAGACTTTTTGTTGCAACACGGATTGTGCAAAATCGAAGATGATAAACTCACCTATGGAACCAAGCGAATCCACGTGCCTGCGGATTCGCCGTTCGTTACGAAACACCACCAGAACTGGCGCTTAAAAGGATTCCAAGCCATGGAAGAGCGCAAAGAAACAAATCTATTTTTTACCGCACCGATGTCTTTGTCAGCGCAAGCAGCTCAGGACGTGCATCAACTTTTACCGAAATTCGTAGAGCAAGTGATGGGGATTTCAGGTCCCTCGGATTCAGAAGTGATTTACTGTTTTAATATGGATTGGTTTGGGTTCGGGAAGTAAGAAAATAGCAAAGTTCAAACAAGACGGTTCGATTGTGAAGGAAAAATAGATTTGCTGTTGCCGTAAAGAGGGTGCGCATTGATGGTACCAGTGCGCACTTTCCACTAGCGCCAGCAGATATCTTCGTTCGCCGCACTGATGTCATAGTTTTTTCAAATATTCAGACAGCTTCTTAAATCCCGTGTTGATATCATCGTCAAGACCACATTCACGCGCCATGACTGTAAACGTCGCTCCCCAACTCATCGGAGGAGGTTGAACTGGAGTTGGAAGTAGATGCGTTCCACGACGTTCAAAAGTTTCTTGCAAAGACGTGGAAACTTTTTTGTGATCTAGCTGATCGTTTATTAAGAGGTTCATGTCTATCAAATCTTTGACTCTTGAGTTCGGTGCATCGGCGGGGCGGGGAAGAGTGTAGGCATGAAGTTTCTCGGCAAACTGCTGCTCTTTCGGAATGGCGGCAAGTTTGCGAGGTTTGAATCCCGCGAATTCAAGGAGATTACTAGACTCTAGATATTCAAGCTGTTCATTCCAAACATCACCGGCACCGATGTCGAGATGAAACTTTTCAAAAGTTCGATCCGCAAGGCGAGCCTCTACATGAAAGCGAACGCCTCCTTCTGGTGCAGCATTTAGCTCTTGAAGGGGTTCTGAAATGATAAATGAAAAATAAAAAAT
>CAMLMF010000303.1 GCA_946480995.1 uncultured Bdellovibrio sp.
CGAGCGAATTTCTGCGATGGTTTTACCGGATGGATCTTTATAAATCGTTGACGCCTCAAGCACACGCCTCTGGTCAGTAAAACGCGATGTGTGATCTTCCGTGTAAACGAGGTTAGAACCTTTAAACGCCTTCCCCTGCAAAGTCTCAACTTTTTCAGCGTACGCAGGCGCAGACAAAAAACCAAGCAGAGCCAATGATAAAAGATATCTCATAACAACTCCGAACTATTCTGCGGCACTGCCGCCGCGCTTTAATAAGGCTTTAATTCCGCGGATGATCTGGCCTTGCAGAGGCAATCTTTCATAAATCATCGCACCCAAGTCGACATAGTCACGATGAAAGATGACCAAACCATCTTCATTAAAATTAAACAGCGAAAAACCAGGAACTTGATACTCTTTGCCGCCATTTAAACGGGTCACTTGCAAGTGCATGATCCACGAAGCCCCCACTTTAGAGCCCTCTTGAATTGTGTCTGTAAATTCGAAGCGGATGCTTTTCACGTTTTCATAGGCGTGGGAATAATAAGCCTTTAAGCGACTTAGACCGCGCACCTCTAAAACTGGATCGATGAAAACAACGTCCGAGGCATAAAAACTGTTTAAGCTATCTAAGTTTTTTCCAGTAAAACTGTTAAAGGCGCGCTCAATCTTCTGTTTGTAATCCATGGCACAGTCCCTTCGTAGGTAAAACACGTTATGAATTTGTTCATACTAATATGAACATTGCCTTTTTGGCAAGCTAATGACATTCTAATCGGACCAAGGAGCCCCTATGAACTTGACGCAAAAACACATTCTATTGACCGGCGCAAGCCGAGGTATCGGTCTTGCCTTAGCAGAGCAGTGCGCTCAGCGTAAGGCCCATTTGCATTTAGTCTCTAGAAAACTAGATCCCTCCTTAGTTCAAGAGCTGAGTCGCCTAGGGGCCGCTTCTGTTACGCTGTGGCCCTTTGACTTGTCACAAACCTCAGAGGTCGAGCGCTTAGTTCAAAATCTTCATGACAAAAATATTTCTATCGACGTGCTTATCAACAACGCGGGCCTTTTGACCGGAGGCATCTTAGAAGAACAAGACCCCGATGACATCGACAAAATGCTCAACGTCAATGTTCACGCCCTTATTCGCCTGACCCACCGTCTGTTGCCAGGAATGTTAAAACGCAAACAAGGCTTGATCGTTAACAATGCCAGTGTGTCAGGGAAAATGTTTTTTCCCTGCGCTAGCACCTATGCCGCATCGAAGGCTGCCGTTGTCGCTTTCACAGAATGTTTGAAGCAAGAAGTCAGAGGCACAGGCGTTGCCACCGTTCTGATGATCACTCCTGGAGTCAAAACAGAAATGTTTGATGATATTTCAAAGCTTTACGGCAAACATTTAGATGTTTCGTTCCTAAGCCACATTCCAGTTGAAGAATGGGCTGCTAGAGTCGTTAAGGCTATGGAAAATGGAACTGACATCGTCTGGCCGCAAGGAGCTTCTTATTTAGGTGTTAAGTTGGCGCACCACTGCCCATCGGTGTTCGAAAAACTCGTGCGTTCGAAGTTCAATCGTTTTTTATAGAAACCAGGGCAGGAAAAAATCTGTCCGCTACGAAAATAACGATGGGAAAATAGAGACCCCAAAAAGCCGCATAAAAGCTCGTCGCCTCGCTGCCTTGCAAATATAAAACCTGCATCGCAGCTCCGGACGCATAGCTAAGGGGACCAAAGATGGCTCCAAGCAAAGCCGCCAACCAAAGGCGCTGAAAGAATACAGACACCATCACGGGAACTAGTAAAATAAAAAGCCACCAAATGGCGATCAGCCACAGCGGAATAAAAAAAGATTCCGGCTGAGCGAAAACCACATAACCTTTAATCGCCATAAAGCTGTCAAAGATCACCCCGAGGAAGGCCATCACCAACAAAAGGCCCACTAACTTAGAGTCAATTTTCTTCCAATAAAAAAGCAGACCTGTCAAAAAGAGTGGAAAAATAAAGCCCCACTGGGAAAGGTCGAACTTCCCCAAATAAATACAGCCGAACCAACCCACATAATACCAGACGATCGGAAAGAAGCGCTTTACGTTTTCCATTGCAGATTTCGCTATTTCTTAGTCGCAGAAGGCTTCACGAATGCCAAGGTCACTTCCCCTAAATAAAATCCAAACTTGCTCATCTTGGATTTATTCAGCATCACGCCGTCGTCCATTAAGTACATCCAGTCGTCAAACTGAACATGATAGTTTTTGCCATCGACGGGAAGATCCAAAGTGTACTTCCAACGAAATGCATTGCCAGAAGTTTCCCCTTCGGCAGTTCCAATGACATCCCCAGCTGTGCCGATATATTTACCCGGTCCATTTTTTTTGAGCGTCCAAATTCTTTTAGAGGTGCTGCCATCTGAATACACGAAGTCTTCATCCAAAGTGCCTACACCGTTAACCCAGGTGGCCTTCATCTTTACCGTAAAGCGTTTTACGATAAGCCCCGAGCGATCTTGAAAAAAGCCATAGGCCGTTAAATCCCCGCTAAGATAGTCCTCGAGATTTAAAATAGGCTTTTCATTTTTATATTGATCTACAGAAACAGAAGAACAACCCACCAGGAACAGAAAAACTGACAATAGAGCCATTACTTTCATAGTCCACCTCGTCGCAAAAAGATCGATTTTGTTCACTGTAGTATGAACAAAGGCGGAAGTAAAGGCTTAGGCACTGAGAGTCAGTGCCTTTGCGATTTTAACAAAACAGGGATTAATACAGACCTGGCAAACAAATAACAGCTGCCGTCACGTCACTTTTAACAGAACCCGCAAGCGATCCATCGGTGCCGTCAAAGATATATGGATTCACGTCCGTAGGCATGAACGAATAAACTTTAGAGCTTGTCCAAAAACGATTTTGCAATTCTTTAACGCCATAGTGGCTATAACCAGCAGGGCTATAAAAGAAAGCTTCTTCGATGTTCACAATGCCCGTTTGAATTTTTGTGTAACCAGCTTTCGCCGCCTCTTTAGAACTTAAGAAAGCTGTGATCGGTTGATATTTTGCACCCAAACGAACAGCCAATTTTGTCGCTTCTTCGATATCAGGGATATGTCCACCAACAAGTTCACAAGATCTTTTTGCATCCTTAGCATTTAAAACAACGACTTGGTTATTTTTATTTGCATCTCGTTGGATGAAATTAACTTCAGGAACATATTGTGCGATTTCCTCAAGAGTATAAGCCTGTGCAAAAGCACCTGGCGCAAGAACAAGAGCGATAGCAAGCATCATTTTCGACATGATCAATTACCTTTCAATTTAGTTTTTTAAGCTACGGAAATATACCAAACCCCTCATAAATAGTCGACGAGGAGCTTTTACATAGAAAATGTGTAATCGACTAAAACATCGACACTGCCATTGATAAAAGGCCTTTTATTTTTATCTCACCGTCGTATTTAGAACATAGCACATTCCTAATAAATGATACTTTCTGCCACGAATGTGACAAATAGCCCCAAAGATAAATCTAAAAAACACACCTGGGCGTCCTGAGCGCGGCTAGCGATGGCACTCCTTGTGCTTACTCATAATATATCAGCACAAGGAGAGACTTATGATGAATACACAAATCGCAAAAGACAAATGGCCACTTCTAAGGGCGGAACTGCATAACGTGTGGCACGACTTGAGTTTTGACGATCTGGATAGAACACACGGAAGTATTAAGTCAATCTATGGACTTGTCCAAGCCAAATGCGGTTTGCACGAGGAAGAAATTAAAGATCGCCTAGTTTCTTTAATGAAAAAATATGGGCCCACAGACAAGAAGAATTCTTAAGATCATTTTTTAGTCAAGCCTTCGCGCCACGATTCAACCAACGTTGTTTCGTGGCGTTACTTTTTTGGATCCGCTGCCGGGACATCTTTGATAGAAATGGTATTTTCAAGACTGCGCTGCAAAGCTTCAATAAAGCCGTTGCGCAGAGAAGTCCAAAGAGCTCCCCATTTGTCGATATCGGGAGACATCGCCGCCCCTGCAAATTCTATCTTTGTCGCCACAGTCTTTTCTT
>CAMLMF010000304.1 GCA_946480995.1 uncultured Bdellovibrio sp.
AACAGTTGTGGGAACTAGTTCGCACAGGTGAAATGCGTTTTGCATTGGCAGCTTTGTTAGTTATCTTCATGGTCGCTATCATCGCAGCTGTTATCTACATGGAAGTGGCGCAACGTCGTATCACTGTCCAGTATTCGCAAAGACAAGGTGGCGGTGGAATGCAGTCAATGCAGACTCCGACAAGTCACTTGCCTATTAAAATCAACTTCTCTGGGGTTATCCCACCAATCTTCGCAAGTTCATTGTTAATGTTCCCTGCGACGATGGCTCAGTTCGTTCAAACACCTTGGTTGAAAGCGCTTCAAGATTCTTTGAATCCTTCAGGCACAATCTTCAATATCATGTTTGTCGCTTTGATCGTATTCTTTGCTTTCTTCTATACTGAGATCGTTTTCAACCCTAATGAAGTTGCAGACAATCTTAAAAAATACGGCGGTTTTATCCCTGGCGTTCGTGCGGGTAAGAGCACTGCTGATTACATCCAACGCGTCCTTGAAAGAGTGAACGTTCTTGGTTGTATCTATCTAAGCACTATCTGTATCTTGCCTGGTATCATGACTTCTCAGTTCAACGTTCCTTTCCATTTCGGTGGAACAAGCTTGTTGATCTTGGTGGGTGTTGCCTTGGATACAGCTCAGCAAGTTCAATCTCACATGATCACTCAAAAATACGAGGGATTCTTGAAGGGTGCGAAAATCCGTAGCAGAAGGGTTCAGTTTTAATGAACCTGATCCTCTTTGGAGCCCCAGGGGCCGGTAAAGGTACGCAGTCAGAGTTGCTCATTCAACGACTTGGAATGACTCAGATCAGCACTGGCGATCTATTTCGCGCTGCCATCAAAGGCAAAACCGACCTCGGAATTAAAGCCCAAGAGTATATGGATAAAGGACAACTTGTACCAGATAGCATTGTTATCGGTATGGTTGAGGAAGTCTTAAAAAAGGGAGTTAAAAACTTCATTTTGGACGGTTTCCCTAGAACAGTGGCTCAGGCCCAGGCTCTAGATGAATTATTGGTTAATATGAATCTTTCTATCGGAAAAGCTATTTTTCTCGAAGTTCCGATGAAGATTTTGATGGATCGACTAACAGGTAGACGGGTTTGTAAGAATTGCGGAGCCGTTTACCATATCGTTAGCAAGCCTACCAAGACGGAAGGCAAATGTGACGCTTGTGGGGGAGAAGTCATTCAGCGTAATGACGACAAAGCCGAGGTAATCGAGACTCGTCTTAAAACCTACCAAGAGTTTACAAGCCCTTTAAAAGAGTTTTATAAAAAAGCAGGAAAGTACACAGAGCTCGACGGTAATCGGGACACCGAAGAAGTCTATAAAGAGATCGAAAAAATAATAAAATAAGACGGCTGTATTATTTTTATCTCTAGACTTTAAGTTTTATCGGTGTTAGCGTGCCGAACCGCGTTCGTGTTTTTGCTGGTATTTTCGTCCCTATTTTTTGGGATGAAACTAAGCGTATGGGAAGACATTATGAAAGTAAGACCATCAGTTAAGAAGATCTGTAACAAGTGTAAAGTTATTAAAAGAAAAGGCGTTATTCGCGTTATCTGTGAAAACCCTAAACATAAGCAAAGGCAGGGCTAAACATGGCACGTTTATTAGGTGTCGACTTACCTCGAAATAAGCGCGTTGAAATCGCGTTGACTTATATTTACGGAATTGGCCGCCCTCGTGCTGCGATGATTTGTAAACAAGTAGGAATTCCTCATGATTTGAGAACTGAAGGCCTTACTGACGAACAAATCGCGAAAATTCGCGGTATCATCGAAGCAAGCTTCAAAGTTGAAGGTGATCTACGTCGTGAAATTGGCTTGTCTATCAAGCGTCTTATGGACCTAAACTGCTACCGTGGTATCCGCCATCGTAAAGGTTTACCTGTTCGTGGTCAGAACACTCGTTCTAATGCACGTACTCGTAAAGGACCTAAGAAGACGGTAGCTAACAAGAAAAAAGCCGTATAAAGGTAACTGACAAATGAATACTGAAAATAAAGCAAAAACAGTTGCTAAGAAAAAAGTTAAAAGAAACGTTCCTCAAGGGAACTGCTACATCCAAGCTGGTTTCGGAAATGTTATCATCACGATGACAGATCCAAATGGAGCTACAGTGTCTTGGTCCTCTGCTGGACACTTAGGCTTTAAAGGTAGCCGTAAAGGCACTCCATTCGCAGCTCAATCCGCGGCAGAAGACGCAGCGAAAAAAGCTATGGAAGCAGGTATGAGATCTGTGGACGTTTATCTTAAAGGCCCAGGCGCTGGTCGCGAACCTGCAATCCGTGCGTTAGCAGCAACAGGAATGAGAATCTTGACTCTTAAAGATATCACACCTGTTCCTCATAACGGTTGCCGTCCACCTAAGCGTAGAAGAATCTAAGGAGTATATCGTGAGCTGCATTAACGAAAGCGTTTGTAAGCTTTGCCGTCGCGAAAACGTAAAACTTTTCTTGAAGGGTGACCGTTGTTACACTGATAAGTGTTCTTTCGAAAGAAGACCTTATCCGCCAGGACAACATGGTCAATCTCGTTTGAAGTTTTCTGAATTTGCACTTCAATTGCGTGAAAAACAAAAAACTAAGAGATACTACGGTGTTTCTGAAAAACAATTTGTAAAATATGTATCTGAAGCCAACCGTTCAAAAGAATTGACTGGTACTGCGCTTCTTAAATTCCTCGAGACTCGACTTGATAACGTTGTTTACTCTTTGGGATATGCTAACTCTCGTCGTGAAGCAAGGCAGCTTGTTAAACACAACCATTTCCTATTGAATGGTAAAAGAGCTAACATTCCAAGCATCATCGTGAGCAAAGGTGACGTTATTACGGTTGCAGAATCAAGCCGTGAAGTAACTAAGATCCAAGCAGCTATTCAATCAGTAGCTCGCCGATCTGTGCCAGCTTGGCTTGAAGCTGATCATGCGAAGTTCATCGGAACTGTTAAAGATCTTCCAAATCGTGAAGACGTAACAGTAGCTGTTGAAGAGAACATGATCGTTGAATACTACTCAAGATAATTTTACCTCTCGGGGGAAGCATGCAAGAGCACTATTATAAATTCTGGAGAGAGATGATCAAACCAAAGGGATTTGAGGTTGATCGTGATACTCTTCGTGAGGACTACGCTAAATTCATTATCCGTCCCCTCGAAAGAGGTTTTGGGGTTACTCTTGGTAACTCCCTAAGAAGAATTCTTCTTAGCTCAATGATGGGTTCTGCGATTACGGCAGTAAAATTTGAAGGCGTATTGCACGAGTTCACTACGATCCCAGACGTTCTTGAAGATGTTACTGACATCATCTTGAACCTTAAAGAAGTTCGCTTTAAACAGTACACTTCTGACGCTGTTACATTGAAGATCTCGAAAAAAGGTCCAGGCAAAGTAACTGCAGCAGATATCCAAACTTCTGATAAGATCGAGGTTTTAAACCCAGATCTTCATATCGCAACTTTGGGTGGCAATGCGAACTTCAACGCGGAAATCATCGTGAGCTTCGGCCGTGGATATGTCCCTGTTGAAAATAGAGAAACTGATCTTCCTGTAGGCTTTATCGGCGTTGACGCTCTTTACAGCCCTATCAGAAAAGTTAACTACAATGTTTCAAATGCACGTGTTGGTCAAAGAACTGACTACGATGCTTTGACTTTGGAAGTATGGACTGACGGTTCTTTGAAACCTGAAGAATCTGTAGCTCTTTCATCTAAAATCATGAAAGAACAACTTCAGATCTTCCTTACTTTCGACGAAACTATGGAGCCAGCTGAAGAAGCTCGTGAAATGGGTTCTCCTTCATTGAATGAGAACTTGTTCCGCTCTGTAGATGACCTTGAGTTATCTGTTCGTTCTGCGAACTGCTTGAAAAACGCTAACATCCGCTACATTGGTGAGTTGGTTGTTCGTTCTGAAGCTGAAATGCTTAAAACTAAGAACTTTGGCCGTAAGTCTTTGAATGAAATCAAAGAAATCTTGGGCGAAATGGGCTTGGGTCTTGGAATGAAAATCGATGGATGGCCTCCGCA
>CAMLMF010000305.1 GCA_946480995.1 uncultured Bdellovibrio sp.
GTTTTTCCATGGCCTTCTTGATATCATCCGCAGTGACGGCTTGATATTTTTCTAAGTCGGTAAATAAAGTCTCATAGCTGCCTGTTAAGATTTCGTTCACGGCTAAAGCGCGCGCCTTGCCATCCATCGTTTTTAAACCATCGACAAGATCCTTCATCACCTGAGTTTTCGCTTTTTCTAACTCTTTATCAGAAACTTTTTGATTGCGCATTTTCCAGATTTCATTGTAGGCCAAATCCAAAGCCTCTTGCTTGCCTAAGCCCGGCTTCATATTCACGCCCACTGCGAACATACCGGCATCACGCATCGTATAGTTTGTTGCATAAGCTGAAGTCGCAATTTGTTTTTGATAAACCAAACGTTTATATAAACGGCTGGAAGTTCCATTGCCCAAAATATTCGCGGCTAGATCCAATGCGTACATCTCTGGATCACCTTGTTTCGGACTGCGGAAGGCAACCACGAATGAACTGTTTTGAACGTCTTTACGAAGACCGGCATTTTGCTGCACTTTTTGCGGCGGATCCATCTCTAACTTACGCTCTGGAATCGCGCGCGCAGGCAAAGTCCCATAGTACTTTTCAATCAGACTTTTTACTTTCGCCGTATTAAAGTCACCCACCACGACAAGGACCGCGTTGTTAGGACCGTAATAGTTATTATAAAAGAAACGCAATTTTTCAGAGTCATAATTTTCGATATCCTTCATATGCCCGATTACCGGCCAAGTGTAAGGATGAACTTTAAACAATGTCCCCATCATCAATTCGCGCAATAACCCCATTGGGTTATTGTCGACACGCCAGCGGCGCTCCTCTTTAACGACCTCTTTTTCACTCTTTAGATCTTCGGGGCTGATCAGTAAAGAGCTCATGCGATCGACTTCCATATCCATCACTAATTCTAATTTAGAGCTTGGTAAGTTTTCATAGAAGCCGGTGTAGTCATTGGAGGTGAAAGCATTATTCACAATACCATTTTCATGAAAAATGCGATCAAAGGCTTTGCCGTCGTATTTTTTTGCACCCTTAAACATCATATGTTCAAGCATGTGGGCAGCCCCGGTCACCCCCGGTGATTCATCGCGAGAACCTACTCGATACCACGTGTGATAGCTGACCATGGGCACGGCATGATCTTCTAGTAACAACACCGTCAATCCATTTTGCAAAGTGAACTTAGTCACTGGCAAAGAGATCTTAAGATCATTTTGCTGTGTCCAGCCTTTAATGGCCCCGATCACTTCAGTATTTTCAGGTTTATTAGTTGGTGGAACTGGTTCCACGGCAAAAGCCGTTGAATAAATACAAAGTCCCAAAAGCAAAGTTGAAAACTTCATCATGGCTGCTTCTTTCGTTGAATATACGTATGCCCTAGTGTGAAACCGTAGGGCTATGAATTCAACGAATTGAGGACTTCCAAGACTTTGGACAAGGTGGCTTTAAGGGCCTTACTGAACGACGAAGTCAGAGAAAAATACATCCTTCACGACACCACGACGTAAGATGCCGTTGACCTCACCCGCAATTTTGTCTTTCAGAAACAACTTGCCTTGGATGCTATCAAGATCCGTAAAGGTTTTTTCATTGAGCATACGCACGATGCGATCGCGAGCTTTGGCTCGATTTTCAGGCTCCATCACTTCTTCAAAGCCCTCTTTACCTAACATCTGCAAATTGATTTCTAAACGAATTGTGCGTTTGGGCTGCCCCTCTAGGTTCACCGTGAATTTATCCATGGTGTACACCAAGGGTGACAGATCTTCGGCCTCTTCTGTGGACGCAAGCTCACGCTCGGCCATTTCTTCGGTGATTTTTGGGTTTTCCCAACCCATCGTCGAGGCATAAACCATATAGGCTCCGCCGCCAATGACAGATAAATTAAGAACGGCAAAAACGATCTGGAGGATCATCCCCATGTTCTTTTTGCCCCCCGCCGGAGCGGCCTCTTTAGCTTCAGACATAATAAACCTCTTAGTCATAAGAACTATCGGCGTATGGGGCCTAAGTCTTAAGATCAAAGGCCATAATAAAATGCCAAAAATATCAGTCAAAACGTCCAAGCTTTGGACACCCGAGGACAGACACTTGACAAGAATGAGGCCTCTTCAAGCATAATAGAACTATGAGAAGTTTGCTCACGGGTTGTGTATTAACTGTTTTAAGTCTGCCGGTTCTGGCGGGCCCTCCGGCTATTCCCCCGTCCTCTGCAACATCTCAAAATGAGACCGCCGACACCTTGCCCGCATCCCTTCTGCAAATTTCTGAAACCGAAGCTTTTTCTCGCTACGTGTTTTTGGTCGACAAAGAAAAGCGCAAGCTCACAGTCTTTGAACGCAACGGCGAACAAATCAAAAGAGTCGATGAGTATCCTGCAGACATTGGTAAAACGGGTGGCAACAAAACCAAACGTGATGACCACAAAACACCTGAAGGCATTTACTTCTTAGAACAACGTCTGACGCAACCTCAGATTCCATTCAGCCTGTACGGCGGCTTGGCTTTCACGACAAATTATCCAAATCTTTTTGACCAACGCGAAAAGAAAACCGGCTCAGGTATCTGGCTGCACGCCATTCCTGACACGGTTCCGTTAACACGTGGTTCGCGTGGGTGCGTTGTGGTCCGCAATGAAGTGATCAAAAAATTAGCGGACTATGTGAAGTTGCGCGAAACGCCTATTTTGATTTTTGACAATGTTAGCTATTTACCGAAAGAAGACCACGAAAAGAAACGCATGGAACTGAACGCGTTCATCGAAGGCTGGCGCCAATCGTGGGAACAACAAGATATTAATAAATACATGAGCTTTTACGACAAAGATTTTAAAGCACCAGGCTTTAACTTTGATTCATGGAAGGTTCACAAAACAAATTTGAAATCTAAGTACGAATACATCAAAGTCCACTTGTCACAACCCTACATCGTGCAACACAACGAACAGTTGTTAGTTAAGACATTGCAGCGCTATGAGTCTGACAAACACGTCGACTATGGTGTTAAAACAATTTACGCCTTAAAATCCGGCAACACCTATAAAATCATTCGTGAAGAGTGGGCGCCATTCAGCGAAAAAGCCGTGGCCGCAGCGATTGCCAAAGACAACTCAATCACAGCTCAAGCCAATCAATCACAACAATAAAATTTTATTGAAACAGGAACTTCCCCCACCCCGCGGGTAGAAGTTTCTCATTGAATTTGCAATATTTGAGAATTCGTCTCAAGAAGTTGAACAAGCTCCCCACCCCGCCTTAGCCTATTCTTAGGGAACGGTTTTTCGCCACCCTAGAAACAGGATGTGACCCATGAGAATCTTAAGAAGCTCAGCGCCGCACATATTATCAACCCTGCTTTTATTGGAACGCCTAGAACGGGCGTTAAAAGAAACACCCACCCTGACCCCAAAAGACCTGTGCGCAAAAGGTTTGTGTCCGGCTCAAATCGCCTGCGCCATCAAGCTACTAAAATCCAACTTACCCCTAAAAAAAGCCGCTTAAGTCTGAAACAAAAAAAATCCCATGGATGGGATTTTTTCGCGCCAGCCCCAAAGGGGTTGAGGGCAGGAGCCCGAAACAAAAAAAAAGCACAACAAGGATGTTGTGCTTTTCCATATTCAACTTTTCAGTTGGGTGACGTCTTAGTGAGACTCTTCATCTGCAGATGAATTTTTGCCATCCACAGTGAACTTCTCAACATTGTGAGAAAGATCAGGAAGCGACTCTAGGTGCTTTTTAAGCTCTTCTTTAGACATCTCACCAACAGTGACATTTCTTTCAGTCATACGCTTATCAAATTTCAAATTTTTATTAGCCTGAGCCAAAGACATAAATACTCCCTCTTCGTAAGAAACCTTTATATCCCAATCCCCACGCAGAGTCCAGCCTACAAAAGCTACCACTGGCGCTAAATACTGGGACAATTCCAGCGAACCAGGCCCCAATAGCTAGGAGTGGCCTTCAAGCCAAACCCTCTATCGAGTTACGCCGCAGCCTCTCCCAACGGGAGGGCGTCCG
>CAMLMF010000306.1 GCA_946480995.1 uncultured Bdellovibrio sp.
ACCGGCCCCAGACACTATTTTTGCTGGCCGCACCATCATCATCGGCTGCCATCCGACGGTTGCGCAATACACGATTCCCAAAGCCCTCGCCCACTTAAAAACCAAAGCGCCTGACTATAAAATTGAATTGAAACATGATCTTTCACGCAACATTCAAGCCGATATCCAACGCGGCCAAATCGATATCGGAATTGTGATCAACCCTTCCGAAGTCCCTGACTTGGTCATTCAAAAACTGACTCAAGATGTCGTTGGTGTGTGGTCGGCAAAAAACGCAGATAAAATTGATACAATCATTTGCAACCCAGATCTTTTTCAAACCCAGTCCATCTTAAAAAAATGGAAGGACAAACCCAATAAAATTATCGCCACCGACAGCTTGGAACTTATTTGCCGCCTGGTGAATGAAAAAATTGGCTATGGCATCTTACCCGAACGCGCGGTTAAGATTTCCGGCCTTGCCCTAAAGCAGCAAACAAACCTGCCCGTTTACAAAGATGAAATTGCCCTGGTGTATCGTCCTGAATTCGGCGGGACACTGTCAGAAAAACTGACAGCCGAGTCTTTGAAAAAAGCTTTGCTTTAAAATCTTCCTTGGCATCAATAATGCGTGTTTGAAAAGCGCGAACCCCCGGTCTAAGCTTGGTCAGCTAATTAGGAGGCACTTTGAAAAAGCTTGTTATCTTACTCGTTCTCGTCACAATTCCCTCTCTAACAATCGCAAATAGTGAACTGGTTGAGACAGTCAAAAGCATCAATCCACACCTAAAAAAAATGACTCCATTAGAAACTTCTATAGATCCTCAAACAGATCTTTATCGAAAAATTGAAGACCTTACAAAAAAGTCTACATTTTCGGCACAAGACCTTTTTGATCTTTCTTTGCAGAAGTTCAACACCTGCTCAGAGATTACCGGCACCAATCACCTCGAAGTTTATTCTCCATTATTTAAAGCCCAAAAAAATTCTATCGACGAAATCGCAAAAGAAAAATCTTGGCCTAAAGCTCTGCACCTAGCATCCATGTGGGCCCAGCTGCAGGCGTGCGAAGCCGTACCCATGATGAAGAGTATCTCTTCTCATTTCCTAAATAGCACCTTGGAAGCAGCTTCTAAACATTTGAACAAAAATGCGCTGACGGCCAATGACAGAAATCTTATTAAAGAGCTGCAGGAAAAAGTTACGGCATACAATCCCAGCGCTCAGGTTGCAACAGGCACGCGAATTTATATTATTACATTGGCAAGCCTCGTGCGCCGAGACATCAAAAATGGCGAGCTACACATTGAAAGCCTTGGGAAAGAAGTGTCTGCGGATAACAAAGTCTTTCCTCAAGCTGTTTTAGTAAAAAAAGAGATTCCATTTAGCTGGAACAAAGCCGCGCCAATAATTGCCAAAATTCTTGATATCACTGCTGACGCACCTGAAAACCAATGGAAAATCTTGATGGACCAGGCCACAGATCCAGCACTGGAAGCATACTATTCACACATGCAGTTTAAAAAACATGGCATCAACAAAGCTCAAGATCTGATGAATCCAAAAAAAATGGCTCAACTTAATAGGAAAATTGCAGCACAACCTAAAGCAGCCGAACAGCTCAGAGCTTTGCACACCTCTTTTGAAGATAAGGAATCGCTACTCCTAAAACACTTCGCCGCCCTAGCCCATTTTGAGTATGCAAACTTGGAGACTAAGCTCAAAGCCTCCCGCGAAAAGTCTTTAAAACTTTTAAATGCCCTCTAGCATACAAAGAGGCCCTAACTGATAAGTTGTTGCCTCTTTGCACCACTGCGCTAATCTTTATCTATGAAAACGATTTATTATGGCGCAACCAGCTTAAACGGCTTTATAGCAGATCAAAACAACTCATTGGACTGGCTCTTCCAATTTAGTGGCGAACAAACCGGACCATTGAACTTTGATCAGTTCTTGGCGGGCGTTGGCGCTATCGCCATGGGCTCGACAACCTATGAGTGGATTTATCAACATCAAATTATTACCGCCAAAGATCCAACCACAGCGTGGCCCTATAAAGTGCCAACGTGGGTATTCAGCAAGCGCAAGCTTCCGGTGGTCCCAAACGCGGACCTGCGCTTCGTAAAAGGGGACGTCAGCCCCGTCCACGCAGAAATGCGCGCTGCTGCCGGCACCCAGAATGTTTGGCTTATGGGAGGCGGTGAACTGGTTGGTCAATTTTACGACAAAGGCTTGCTTGATGAGATGGTCTTGCAGTTGGCGCCTTTAACACTGGCTGGTGGTGCGCCCGTCTTTCCTCGCGCGACACAACCTCCACTGATCTTAAAGTCGGCACAGGCCTATGGCGACGCCTTCGTCGAGCTGCGCTACGAGGTTCCCAAACCGTCTTAAATGAACCACAAATAATATTACCCGGGTGATATTGACATTTAATAATATCCGGGTAATATTGTTTTAAACGAGAGGTTTCATTTATGAGTCATGCCGCAGCCCTTGCCAGTACGCCCTTTACAAAGTATCAAAAGTTCATTATCGCTCTTTTGGTTTTTTTGCAGTTCACGATCATTCTGGATTTTATGATTCTTTCCCCCCTTGGTGCGATTCTAATGCCCGCCCTCGGCGTGACCACAGCGCAATTTGGCGCCGTGGTTTCAGGCTATGCCATCAGCGCGGCGTTGTCGGGATTTTTAACCGCGGGCTTTGCAGATAAGTATGATCGCAAAAAGCTTTTGTTATTCTTTTACGGCGGCTTTGTCTTAGGAACTTTATTCTGTGGACTAGCGCCAAACTTTGAACTTCTGCTTGCTGCACGTATCGTCACCGGTCTTTTTGGTGGCGTGATTGGCTCTATTGTCTTTGCTATTTTAACAGACTTGTTCCCGCTACAACAGCGCGGCCGAGTGATGGGCTTTCTGCAGACCGGGTTTGCCGCCAGTCAGGTCTTGGGTTTACCGGCAGGTTTATACTTTTCAACACTGTGGGGCTGGCATGCGCCGTTTTTGATGATCGTATTAGTCAGCCTTATCGCCGGCTTTTTTATCCTGTATTACATGAAGCCCATCACTGGACACTTGGCTTTACAAACCGATAAAAAAGCTTATCAACACTTACTGCACACACTTGTCGTGCCTCGCTATCTTTTAGCATTTACGGCCACGGCTTTCTTATCCATTGGCGGTTATATGATGATGCCATTTGCCAGCGCGTTCACCGTCAACAACCTAGGTATTGCGCAAGAAAAATTACCAATCATTTATTTGATCACGGGTGTGGCTTCCATCTTTATTGGTCCTTTGGTCGGAAAAGCCAGTGACAGATTTGGCAAATATCCGATGTTTATCTTTGGCTCGCTGGTTAGCATGGTCATGGTCATTTATTATTCTCACCTAGGCGTTTCTTCATTAACGACCGTGATCATCGTCAACACGGCGATGTTCGTTGGAATTTTTTCACGCATGATTCCTTCACAGGCCTTGATGTCAGCCATTCCTTCTGCTGCCAATCGTGGTGCCTTTATGTCTGTTGGCGCATCGATGCAACAACTGGCCGGCGGAGTCGGTTCACTTATCGCCGGGGCTATCGTCGTGCAAGAAAGTAAGAATGCCCCGATTCAGCATTTTGAAGTGATTGGCTATGTCATGTGTGGGCTGACTTTAACTACTTTATTTATGATGTACTTTATCAATCGCACCATTCAGGAATCTCCCCCTGTTTAAAGGAGAAATTTATGGAGCCTAAAATGGATCGCAATTATACAGCCTTTGCTGACAGCAAGAAAATTGCTAGCGGCAATGTTTTGGATGTCGCTGCCAAAGTAAAAAAATATTTGATGAAGGAATCCAAGTCCCAGGTTTTGATTTTTGACGACAGCAACAGCGCGCAAGTCGAAATTGATTTTCGTGGCACTCCTGAAAATGTCACACGCCGCTTGGAAAACTTAATTGCTGAAAGCACGGACCCGTCAAAAACAACAGGGCCTGGTCGTCCGAAACTGGGTGTGACCGCCAAAGAGGTGACGCTTTT
>CAMLMF010000307.1 GCA_946480995.1 uncultured Bdellovibrio sp.
AGTGCGCACATTCGCGACAAGAATCCACCATGCAACCCACGCCAACCAAATCACCGACTTTGTATTTCGTCACTGATGAACCGACAGAGCTCACCACTCCTGCGATTTCATGGCCTGGTACCATGGGAAATGCTGAGCTGACTCCCCACTCGTCACGCACCATATGAATATCTGAATGACAGATGCCGCAATACTTGATGTCGATCACCACGTCGTTGGGCTTTGCATCGCGACGTTCAAAAGAATAGGGTTTAAGAGGTTCTTTGGCCTTCATTGCGGCCATGCCTTTTGCTTGGATCATCGGAAGCTCCTTATTGGATAGCATTTAGAAGACACAATTTTGCTCCTCCGCCAATGATCCGTCACTCTGTTGTGCAGCACGACTCGCGGCACAAGTGATTCGGAGAGCAAACTTAAATAGCCATTAAAATGACACCGGCCCCAACAAGAACAGCGCCAAGGCCCGTCTTCCATGTCAAAGCTTCACCGAGGAAGGCTGCCGCGAAAATGACAACAAGGACCACACTTAATTTATCAATAGGTGCGACCTGTGAAGCCGGCGCCATTTGCAGCGCTCGGTAATAACACAACCACGACAAACCCGTAGCAATTCCCGAAAGAACTAAAAAGCTCACGCCTCGGCCAGAGAGACTTTCCGGACGCTGCCATTCATTTCTAAATGTGACCAATAAGGCGGTGACGATTAAAATAACTATGGTGCGCACGAATGTCGCTAAGTTGGAGTTCATTTCTGCAACCCCCAGCTTACCAAAAATTGCCGTCAGTGCGGCAAAGAGTGCAGATCCTAGAGCAAATATCTTCCAATCCATAATCACTTCCCCGCAAACTTTGCGATGACTTCCACTTCATTTGTGACAGTCATCTAAGCCTGGTGTGGCAATTCATATTACTACTTACAAACTGGCAAATACTGAAGCTGATTCACGTCATCTTCAGTCAGCGAGTACTGCTTCATTAAGAAACTTTCTTTAGTTTTTTGCGCATAGACTTGGAACGAATCTCTTTTTGCTCTGACCGTGAAAACCGTGATTTTTTTGGCCTCATCAACTAACTCAAAAACCGTCCCTTTTGTGACAACCTTTAAAGCAGGGGAAATATATTGCGCGATCTCCGCACAGGGCGCTTGAGGATTTTTTGCTCTTACTTGTCCGCATTTAGCTGGATCAATAGTCACCATCGCCACTTGTTCAGAGCAGAAATAAATACGCGCATCTGAATATTGGTCCGAAAGAACCTTCATTTCGCTAGCGATTTTGCGCTTTGCTGCGTTTAAATCAGCCGTGCTATCCACTGATTTTGTTGAACAACCTGCCAACAGACCCACAAGACATACAGCCCCAAACACGTGCTTCATGCAAATCCCCTTTTTCTTTAAACTCTATGGTATTAGTTATGGTCTAAAGCGCAAATAAAAAATGCCAAGTAGATGCCAGAGTTAACTTCGGTTTTACCTACTGAAGAACTCGACTCTCAATTAAGTCGGAATTCTTATCTTTTATAAAAATCTTATTCTGACCAAGATCTCTAACGACCACAAGTATTCGATATGAACTGTCTGTAACAAATGGCCGTTCAGAGGCGTTGAGATGTTTCGCAATTTCATCAGACACACGACCCATATCTAAATATATGGTAAATACTTGCGAATCTTTAGCTCCAAATCCAATAGCTTCCAAATCCTGCGAATATTTTTTATACTCCTCGAAATGAGCATTTAATGCTTTTTCTAAAGTATTAATGAGAAACCTAGCTTCCGAATCTTTCGCTTTTTCTACGACGCGTGTAATTGATGGCAGCAGCGAGGCTCCTAGGCCTACAACAATAAAAAATACTAAAAAGAGATACCCAACATTAAAGCGTACTAACTTCATCGACTCACCCTCGACATCAATGCTGTCAGTTAAAGATAAAATTGTAAATTTATTTTTGTTTTAACGCCCGCCGGGCGCTAATTCTTTTTCCTCATCATCGACAGCAGGAAACTGTTTTCCTTTTTCTTGTCGCCTTTGACTTTTTTTACGGTCTTTTTCTTAGCGGCTGGCTTTTCGCCTTTTACTGGTGCTGTCAGCGGGGTTTCTTTGACAGGAATGCCCAGCAGCGGATTACGTTTAGAGATTTCTTTTAAGACTTGCTTCACTTCGTCTTCAAAGTTTTCCGAATCCAGAGGGATATACAGCCAGTGCTTATTCACAGGGTGATTTTCAAGAAATAAATATTTTAGAAAAAAAGCACTTTGTTTTTTCTGTTCAACAGGCAAGATGCAGCCCCGCCACAAATCGAAGGGATAAGTCACACCTTTATGTTCATAAGTGCTGTCGGCATGTTCGACTAAAATTAAAACCATATGACCATCTAGATAATAAGCCATACCGCCGTGCTTGGGCAGGCTTTGAATGTCGTGGGGCAATAACTCTTCGATCCATTGCAGTTGATCTAATTCCATCATAGTCAAGCCAACAGTATAACGGAAGTAAGACAAGAGCAACATCTAGGATATCTGCGAAGACGTGCAAATATACATTGGCGAAGCGCAAAGTGAAATGAATGCTGTGAATCGATTCAGATTTCTGCTAAACACAAGTTCACGATTAGCAACACGGCCAGCTGCCAGGTGCAATGATGATTTGTAGAACTTGCCAAGAACAACTTAACGTCGCCGAAGGCACCCTTAAGGTTGCATGCGAAAACTGCGGGACAGGAAACAAAGTTATCAAATCCAATCCCCACGCTGTTGTGGCCTTTGCACTGACAGGTATTATTTTTTATATTCCAGCTAACTTTTTTCCTTTTATGACTGTCGACTTCTTTGGCAAACAAACGACTTCGACGATATGGGAAGGTGTCGTGATCATGGCCGAATCGGGTGATTGGTTTATTGCCTTGATCGTGTTTCTGGCCAGTATCCTTGTTCCCTTTATAAAATTAGCTGTTTTATTTTATTTAGCCGCCACAGCGAACAATGGCCAACATCGGAAATTTAAAACGCGTCTGTACCATATGATTGAAGCAATCGGACGCTGGTCGATGCTGGATATATATTTGCTGGCCGTTCTGGTCGCGGTTATGAAATTCGGAGCCTGGGCCAACGCAAAACCAGAAATTGGTGCGCTTATGTTTTTATTTGTAGTTATCTTTACTATGCTTGCCTCTGCAAGTTTTGACCCCGCAGTTATTTGGAAGGACCAGAATGAAGAATCTAAAAGCTAATTGGTATTTGTGGTTATTTCCCTTTTTAGCGGTCGCTTTAACCGGATGGTTGTTTTGGGATTACTTGCAACAAGTTGGTCCAAAAATCGAAATCACTTTTGAGGAAGGCTCTTCCAGTAAGCCAGATAAAACACAGATTCGCTTTCGCGGTGTGCAGATCGGTACTGTCACCGATGTCGCCATTTCGGATAACAAAAAAAATGTCGTGGTGTACGCTCGCCTAAATCGCAATGCGAAAGAATTTGCGACGGAAGGCACGAAGTTTTGGATTGAAACTCCTAAAATCAGTATTGAAGGTATCAGTGGTTTAGGCACCCTTGTTGAGGGCAGTTATATTGCCACCCTGCCCGGTCCCGACGACGCAGGACCACAAACAAAATTTGCGGGCAAAACCGGTAACGACATGAAGAATCCACTTGAAGACACAGCTTCATTTTATTTAGACACTGGCAACGTAGAATCCGTCAGCGAGGGGGACAGCGTTCGATACCGCGGTCACGTCGTCGGCAGTGTAACCAAAGTCAGCTTATCAAAAACAGCGCAAAAGGCTGTGATTCAACTAAGCCTGCCTTACCAACACATGCGCCTGATTCGCACCAACACTGTCTTTTGGAAAAAAACCGGTGTGCAGGCCAAGCTTGGCTTATTTAATTCGGAAATCAAGGTGAACTCTTTTGATTCAATCTTGCGCGGCGGAGTCGAATTCGCAACCCCCGATGCCGCAGGTGAAAAAGCCAAGGCGGGTACTCACTTCCAACTGTTTGATGATGCA
>CAMLMF010000308.1 GCA_946480995.1 uncultured Bdellovibrio sp.
CTCAGATTCAAGAGCAGATGAATCGAGATGCGGTTAAGGTATTCTCCACTGCGACGCCAGTCATGCAGTACAAAGTGCCACGTCATGTATTGCGCGAAGTAAAGCCGCCAAGCATGGAAATTGAAGAACATCCTCCGTTAGCATGTTTGGTGCAGTTTAAGTATGCGGGGTCACTATTTAAGGGCGTAGACCCTAGACCTGCTGGAGCGATCGCCACTTCTGAGGCAGAAGTTATTGCAGTAGGTGATGAGGCGCGTACGATTCATTTTGTATAATCGTTACGCGGCTTTTTTCTGTTCTTCTGATTTTGATATAACATCTATAATGTCTAGTGGACGATTTTCTTTCGTCCACTTAAATAATATGTCGACATTTTGTTTTTTACCCAAGGCTTGTTGAAGCTTTTCGTGAATCGCTTCAAGAGTGTACCATGGAGCATCCGGGAACATATGGTGTTCCGTATGAAAATTAAAATTCAATACAACATGTCGAGCGAACCATTTTGGGTAAATGCATGTGCGAGCAGTTTTGTATTGCTCCCAGGCCGGGGCACGTTCGTTTTCCGTTAGGAAGGGCATACCTAGATGATGCGGGAAATTTACGACCTCCACGGCCAGCAAATAAAGGGCTAAGCCTGGAAGGAATGCCTTGGTTAGGAACCCTTCAGGCGAGAAAGATAAAGCCACCGTCCAGGCAGCCAGAGGTGCAATGACAGAGCACCATTTTTTAAGAGAGCGGGATTTGAATGCGTGATTGAGGGCTAAACTCCAGAATAGCGAGTACTGTAAAAGAGCCAGCAGTGGAATCCAAGCCTTCCATGTTGCGCGGATAATTTTCTGCGTTGCCGGACTAGCTTTCGGTAAAGATATGCGCAGAGCCATTACGGGGTCTTTGTGAATATTGCCGCTCCAAAAGTGATGCTGCAGGTGCGATTCCTTCCAAGCGGTATATGGAAGAAGGCAAAGCATTCCGCTCCAGTGACCAATAAAGTTGTTAGCCATCTTATTGTTTGCGACAGCGCCATGAACCGCGTCATGCATCAAAGAAAAGTTGCGAAACATCAGTACCGAAATAAGTGGAATACAAAAGAATAGCGATCCCTGGTTCATAAAGTAAACACATAAACTGAGGAGGGCGGCCTCTACAAAATAGTACTGTCCGAGCGGTTGCCATTTTTTATTTAGGTCAATATTGCCGCGCAGTTCTTGGTATTCCTGCTTGTTCATAAGCTTACGCGACCTTGTTTGTTTTTGTTTTGTTAATTTGTGGGGTTGGCAGTTCAATTCTATTTTTCCAAAGATAATCAGACCATAAGTGGGAATGCTGCTCTTGCATTTCCTGAATCTCTTTTTTAAAGAAGCCCACAAGATCCACCTCAACTCCATACATTTCCGCTTTTTGAATAAAGCGCGCGCCAGAGGTATAGGCCGACTTATCGGTGCCACGATTGCAGCGCATGGTTCCAGTCATCACGTCGCAATCGGAGTTCGCAATATATTTAGAACACAATAGCACTATGAGTAACTTAGCAGATAAATCAGGAGCGATATTGCCACGGTAATCTGGTGATACGGTCAAATAGGTTGCGATGCAAACGCGCGGTCCATCGGCTAAAAGAAGCTCGAAGGCTTCAGGTGTCCAGGCGTTTAAAAGGGAGTCTTCGCGTTGAGCCTGAAAAGAAAAATCGACATCTCGGAATGATGACATCGCAATACATTCATCTCCGTAAAACAGACAGCCGATTTTTGTTTGTCTGGTAAAACCATCGGAGAAAAGCTTTTGTGGGCTCTTCAAGTCAATTAGGGTCTGAGTCCAAACCTTTTTCCAAAGGTCATAGCACTTGTCATAAATGTCTTGATGTTCCGATGGAACGCCGTCACCGGAAAATAGATAGTACCGTAACTTCTTTAACTCAAGTTCCTTCAAAACGCACCTCATTCGAATTTTATTTAGTTAGATATAAAATCGGTATCTGGGGCTCTAAACTTAAGATTATTGTTAGGTGTTTCTAATTGAGCTGCTTAGATTACAGCAACGCTTTTTAGGCGTATAAAAAGGGGACAAAAAAGTTTTTTGTTGATTCAGAAGGATTAGCCCCCGGTTTGATCTAGGGGTACACGTTTTCGTAATAGAGAACTTGTCCATATTGATTTTGTTGCAAATGGTCTGCAACCTTCTTTGCATCTTTGGTATCACTTGAAACAATCAGTAGGATCGAAGATCTTTCGATACTATTAGTTTTTAAAAGTGTTTCCAGGTCCCGCGTGGTTAATAGGGCTTCCTTAGGAATGTTAATCACAGGGCTTGCGATATCGTTGTTCATCGCCAAATTTTTTTTCTGAAACTCCTCAGTATCCCGAATGTCTAGAATGCGGACTTTCTTTTTGGCTTCAGCAAACTTATATCCGAATAGGGGACGCGCAGAACTCGGAGGGGGGACGACGCCGCCCAAAGACTGATGGCGAGCTTTGCTGCTCCATAAGGGTAAGTTTTCCTTTTGGGTCGCATACATCATAAGCTGGTCGTAGCCAATGGTCGGTCCATGTTGGTGCTGGCAGGCCGCCAATAATAAACATATCATCCCCACGAATAAAGTGCCGTATTGCAATTGAGCCTCCCACGTTGTGAGTCTATTTTTATCGCGCACATTAAAGTAGAAAATATTTTTGCATTCTGCGTCTTAGCACAATGGGGGGCAGATTGACCTTGGTGCCTCGGGAATTATTTCCCGTTTGCATAAATTGCGGTGGTCAATGCCTATCTATTGCGTTTTCACGACAGCACTTAAGTGGCCTAGATTGTGCTTATCTATAAAGCGCAACATTCAACAAAGGAGTTCTTTATGATGCAATCTAACATTTCGCAAAATGATTGGAGCAAAGTAAAAGGTGAAATTCAAAAAACATGGAGTTCACTCAGTGCCAGCGAACTAGAAGAAACTCACGGTGACGTGAATGAAATCTGTCACCTGGTACAGGAAAAGTATGGATTAAAACAAGAAGATGCAGAACGTCGCTTGGATGAGGTGATTAAACGTTGTGGTACTGCGGCCGGGAAAGCTTCAGTAACCCCTTCGTCTTCATCGACCACTTCATCATCGCGAGGTTCTTCATCTTTCTCTTCATCGCCTTCAGAAGCTGAGTCGCGATTTGAGGCTGACGGAGGACAGCGGGGCCAACAAAGTCCTGATATGCCAAATCAGCCAAGTAGATCTGCGCCAGAGCCCGGTCGCGATGAGCGCAGCCGTAAAAATAGCTAGCTTCAGGGTTGCGTCCTGTGCCTTCGGTGATGTCTGCAAAACAAGACCTCACCGAAGGTTTTTTATAAGCACTTAAATTTCATCTCTACGCTATAGCCTTTGCCTAAGGCTGAATCGGCTACAGCGCCGCCAAGGCCGACAAGACCGCCGATTGGGGACTCCTTTGTGCCGCCAAGTCCATAGACAGTTCCGCCGATTATTTGTGCTGCTTTGCTAGCTGTCTTCGCTGTCTTATAGTTTTTTTCATCCATGCTGCCTGTGTATTTGGCGTCTTCATTGATGAACGCCGCACTTAAACCACGCTGTTCGCAGAAGTGATTGGCTTGGCTGATCGCATCGCGTGCGCCGCCTTCTTTGTCTTCGTTCGTTACTAAAATACGATGAACGCCATCGGCGCCAGCACGCACGTCACGGTGATGGGCACATGAAGCTAAAACTAAAAATCCAAGGGTGAGCACAGATAGCGAAAGCTTGCGTAACATAAAAGTTCTCCGTTAAAATTTGTACGTTCATTGTAAAAACAAAAAACACATTCGCAAAGAAAATAACTTAAAGACTTAACAGAACTGCTCCAAAGCCGATGCCTATCGCTCCAAAGATCTGCACACGGGTTAAGTTTTCTTTTAAGAAGAACGAAAACAACACAGCAAAAAAGATCGAGGTATTTCTTAGTGAAATCGCAAAGCCCGGGGCTGAGACGCGCAGGCCATACAGGAAAATTAAAAACGAAGCTGCC
>CAMLMF010000309.1 GCA_946480995.1 uncultured Bdellovibrio sp.
GGCAAGCTTGCCAAAACGGTGGACTTCTTAGGCTATAAAAAAGTTTCTGGCGGCAAATGGCGAGCATCAAAAATAAAGATCAAGAATATTCAGAATAAACGAGGAACAGAAATTACTGTTTCCAATGTTAAGATCAATCAAAATTTAAAAACCAGTAAATTTACACCTAAGGAATTGGCAGAAAACTAAAGACAGTTTCAAGAGAGGCCAATATTGGCTCCTATTTTTCTAAAAGAATTCTTTCTAAGCTGCCATCAGCACGCATGGCCTCTATAGCTTTCGTAAATGTCGAGGCTAAAGCTTTCCCCTCCACAGTGCCTTGAAAAGCAAAGAATACCGGAGTTTCGAAAAGGGGCTCATTCTTATCAAAGAGAATGTCTTTTTCGCCACTTAACTGCAAGGCTTTTAAGCCTGAACGCTCTTCGACAACAAAGGCGTCGATCATTTTCTTTCCCAGCTTTTGCATATTAAGAACATCGTCCTTAGCATACTCAAAACGGATTTTCTTATTCTGCATAAGTTCGGACCCGTAATTATACCGGAAGGTCAGGCCGACCTTTTTACCTTCAAGATCCTTAAGGCTTTTTAGTACAAAATCTTTGCGATAAAAAACAAACCCGACCTTGCGATAGTACGCCACACTCTTGGCGCAATTGATCGGCATGTGTCCTTCTAAGGCCGGAAAAATACCATCCACCTTACCATTGCTAAAAGCCAAATGCGCTTTGCCTGGTGGATGCACAACTAATTTTAAATCTAATTTTTCACGACGAGCGATCTCTTTCGTCAGTTTGACAAACAAGCCCTGATCTTCGTTTTCCACCATCAAAGGAATAGGAAACGTTGCAAGAACCACAGGTTTTGCATAAGCTTGGACACACACAGTAACGTACAGAAGATATATCCAGAAAAATCGCATGGACGTATTAACATTTTGTCACTGCCTTTTGGCAAGACAATAAAAAATTATTTAGATTAATATTTTCTCAGAAATCCGCGTCCCCAAAGTTGAATTTCGTTTCCCCACAAAACCCGGGCGCACCGTGATGGCAAAATTTGCGCGCTGAAGAGCATTTTTCAAACTCACACGACACGCATAAGTTGAAAACCAACAAGCCTCCGCCGCACCTTCATGAAGAACTCTAAACAGAAAATCTTCCTCCCACAAATGGGGGGTGGTCTTCGAACTAAAGGCATCGTACATGATACCGTGGTAACGATTTACAAAGTTGAAATCTTCTTTAAGCGCCCCCTGCAAGTCTTCAAGATGGGCGAAGTGGAAACGTAAAAAATTAAGAACATCGTCAGTGCGCAAATCCGTTCCTAAAAGGACACTGTCTAAAACAGAATTATAAGTTTTGCGAACTTCTGAAGAAAGCTCATTTTCGTGGCCGTGCACCCATTTAAAGAAGTACTCCCGCAATTCTGGAATGCTTTCATAAGTTGTGATCAATCCCACCTCTTTAGCACTCTTCCCTAAAAGCAAGGCTTCACGGGCGATGGTCATTTCGATATAGCCCATACCAAGGCCAATAATCAGAAAGTTCGGGCGAGTAATTTTTTGCAGAATTTCGCGAATCGGAGTCCCATAGATTAATAATGTTTCGGCACAAGCTCCACCGGAGTGATGCATGGATTCGCCCTTATACTTGGTCGGATCCACCGATTCTAACTGGCGCAGACTGAAGCTGCCGTCTTCAGTCATTTCTGTCTCAAATCCGATGTCTTTCCAAAGCTTCATTCCTGGCAATTCCCGATGACTTACGTTGACTTCCCGCAGAAGGAAACTGTACAAGCTTCCTATGGAAAAAGGTTGGTTAGGTCTTCCCTATCATACTATCAGCGATCACTACAATAAACTCTTTGGCGAGAAGGTTTATAAGATTCCTGTGTCTGTGGTCGATGACTGCCCGAACCGCCGTGGCTTGAAGGGCATGCAAACCTGCGTCTTTTGTGACGTTTGGGGTTCAGCTGCCAACAAAGAAAGCCTGACCATGGAGTTGCGCACGCAGATTGAGACTTACAAAGAAAAGATCTCGAAGCGCTACTCTTCCAAGGCCTTCTTAGTCTATTTCCAGGCCTACACGAATACCTTTACCAAGGTGTCGGCGTTACGCAACAACTTCGATATTGCTTTGTCATACCCATGGGTAAAGGGTTTTACCTTGGGCACCCGCCCGGACTGTTTGTCGAAGTCCGTTTTGGATTTGTGGCAGGAATATCACGAACGCTCCTTTGTCGCGGTGGAATTAGGTGTACAGAGCTTCTTTAATGATCAGTTGGAATTCATGCGCCGCGGACACACGGCCGAAGCTTCGTTAGAGGCGATTCACAAAATTGCCTCGAACACGAAAGTCGATCTGGGCATTCACTTGATTTTCGGTAACCCTGGCGAGACGGATGAAACCATCGTGAAGACGGCCGAGATCGTAAATACCTTACCGATCACCAACGTGAAACTGCACAACCTGCACGTCCTAAAGGAAACTCCACTAGAAGAAATGTATCACCGCGGAGAATTCATGCCGATTGATCGCGAGACGTACGCGCATCGTGTGGAATTGTTCCTGCAGCATCTGTCGCCGCGCTTTGCTTTGCACCGTCTTGCGGCCTATTCATCGCGTTGGGATGAGTTGATTGCGCCGGAGTGGACCAAGGATAAAATGGGCACACATCAGTACATAATTGATTATTTGCGCGCGCGAAAATCCTATCAATCGCAACTTTTAAGCGTGGATTCTGAGTCCGATCGCTTGTTGCAAGAATTTCTGCAAAAAAAATCCGTCCCCACCTCCACCCATCCTGCTTAGTTTTTGCACAATTTAAGATCGTGTAAGATCAGTACAGGAAATACCGGGTTTAAAACAGCCTTAGACAGACTTTTGCGCCTAGACTTTAGTTTTACGAGGTAAAATACCAAAGTCTTGCTAGATTTTTTTGCAAACAAATAGAATCAAGAACAGAGTTAATTCTGCTTAATTGATGAGCAACGTCACAAAAAACTTAGCGTTATCTTGAAAAATATACTTGCTTCTTAATCGAAAGAACTGAAAGATCAGGAAAGAGATCGATACCCGCCTTATTGATGAGGCACCTGCAAGAGACCCCTAGATATAGGGGTTGGCTGAAAGAAAACTGACAGCAGCTTAAGGGAGGTTTCCAGAGATTTTTACTCAGGACCAACGGCTAAGGATTAGCAACTCTATCTCAAACAATACTACATCTATATATTGAACCGCGATCTGAATCTTTGCGAGGGGCAAATATTCGGACGGGGATTTTTTTGCCCAAAAGGAACGGGGCAGAGGGGATACACCATGTTGGAAACAACAGCTCACATCATGAGAGTTAAAAAAAGAGATGGCACTTTAGAGCCGGTCGACGTCACGAAGATCGTTGAACGTGTGACTCGCAATTGCCAGGCGCTGACGCAAGTAGATCCACTTCGCGTGGCTACAAAAGCAATCAGTGGTCTTTATGATGGAGCAACGACGAACGAGCTTGATAATCTTTGTATTCAAACCGCATCTTTGTTGATCGGTGAAGAGCCTGAGTATTCTCGTCTGGCTGCCCGTCTTCTTTCGACTTATATTGACGAAGAAGTGCGCTCTCAGAAAATTCAATCTTTCGCGGACTCTGTGGCTTTTGGTCACAAAGCGGGTCTTTTGTCTGAGGACACTTTTAAATTCGTAGAAGCTAACAAAGCAGCTTTGTGCGCGGCGATTGAGCCATACCGCACAGATCGTTTTGAGTACTTCGGTCTTAGAACTGTGTACGACCGTTACCTTTTGAAAAATCCCACTTCACGTCAGGTATTTGAAACTCCTCAATACTTCTTCATGCGTGTAGCTTGTGGTCTTGCGCAAAGTGTTGACGAGGCGATCGAGTTCTATCGTTTGATCTCTTCCCACGATTACATGCCGTCAACGCCAACCTTGTTCAACTCTGGAACAATGCGTCCGCAAATGTCGTCATGCTATCTTTTGGATTCT
>CAMLMF010000310.1 GCA_946480995.1 uncultured Bdellovibrio sp.
TAAACTTCTTAGAATTTTTTATTTATTGCACTGGCGCAGGACTGCTTGCTGCCCTGGCGGGTTTATTGGTCGGCCTGCCTTCGTTGCGTCTGAAGGGTGACTACTTAGCCATCGTGACTTTGGGCTTTGGCGAAATCATTCGCGTGACTTTATTAAACATGGATTTCTTAGGTGGCCCTCGGGGTTATTCAAATATTCCAGGTTTTGGTTCTTTTTTATTTTCGTTTATCTTTGCTGGTGTGTGGTTGACGATTTGCTTCTTTACGATTTGGCGCGTGATGCATTCAACGTATGGTCGCGGCTTTTTAAGCGTGCGCGAAGACGAAATCGCTGCCGAAGCCATGGGTATCAATACCACGCGTATGAAAGTCCGTGCCTTTGTCCTATCAAGCTTCTTTGCCGGCGTGGCAGGTGCTTTGTTTGCGCATTTTACCAAATTTATCAGTCCGTCTTCGTTCACATTTTTGCAAAGCGTGAACGCCGTGATCATGGTGGTTTTAGGTGGTATGGGTTCGATGACAGGTTCCATCGTAGCTGCTTTCATTATCACAATTTTGCCTGAAGCCCTTCGTCCCCTGCAAGAATTGACAGGGGTCGATCTGCGTATGGTTATTTATTCTTTGTCGTTAATCCTTGTTATGATCTTGCGACCTAAAGGTCTTTTCGGAGATCAAGAAATCACTGATGTCTGGAGAAAATATGTCCGACGTAATTCTTGAAGCTCGCAAAATCACCATGCAGTTTGGCGGTTTAAAGGCCGTTGACTCTTTAGAATTCAAAATCAAAAAAGGTCAACTGGCCGGCTTGATTGGACCCAATGGCGCAGGCAAAACCACTGTGTTTAATATGCTGACGGGGGTTTACGCACCGACCTCTGGCGAAGTTTTATTATGTGATAAGTCTTTAAAAGGCCTTAAGCCCTTTGAGATTTCTCATCTTGGCATGACCAGAACTTTTCAAAATATCCGCCTATTTAAAGGTTTAACGGTTTTAGACAATGTCTTAATCGCTGGTCATCAGCACATGAAGTACGGCTTGCTCGATGCCCTGGCACTAACAAAAAAGTTCAACTCGTCTGAAAAATCGCTGATGGACAAAGCCATGGATCTTTTAAAGATCTTTAATATGGATGATAAAGCACACAAGTCCGCCAGCTCATTGCCATACGGCGAACAACGTAAGCTGGAAATCGTCAGAGCTTTAGCAACTGATCCCAAAATTATTTTGCTAGATGAACCTGCTGCAGGCATGAATCATTCAGAAACACATCATCTGATGGAAACCATCGCCAAGATTCGTCAGCAGTTCGATTTGACGGTTTTGTTGATTGAGCACGATATGAAGCTTGTTATGGGCATCTGCGAAAACATCATCGTCCTTGATCATGGTGTTAAAATCGAAGAAGGCCATCCCGGCAAAGTGCAAACTTCACAAAGGGTGATTGAAGCCTATTTGGGTGTCGAGGAGCCAGGATGAGTTCTGTTTTATTAAACGTTGAAAATTTAGAAGTCTATTACGGTTCTATTCATGCTTTGAAGGGTTTAAATTTTACTGTCAACGCGGGCGAAGTGGTTTCTTTGATTGGCGCCAATGGTGCTGGCAAGACCACGACTTTGCGTGCGATTTCAGGCTTAGTACCGGTGCAGGGTAAGATTGAATTTTCAGGCAAAGACTTAGTCAGCGTTCCAACTCATCAACGTGTGAGCTTAGGAATTGCGCAATCGCCCGAAGGCCGCGGCGTATTCCCGCAAATGAGCATTTACGAAAACTTGGAAATGGGTGCCTATTCGCGTTCGGATAAGGCGCAAATCAAAGCTGACTTAGAAATGTGCTTTGATCTATTCCCACGCTTAAAAGAGCGTATACACCAAATGGCCGGCACTTTATCTGGTGGCGAACAACAGATGCTTGCAATCAGTCGGGCCCTGATGTGCAAACCGAAAATGTTGCTTTTAGATGAGCCCTCGTTGGGATTAGCACCTTTGATTGTGGCGCAGATCTTTGAGATCGTTAAAAAGTTAAATCAAGAAGGCATGACGATTTTGTTGGTTGAACAGAATGCGCGCATGGCCTTAAAGATTTCCCATCGCGCCTATGTTTTAGAAACAGGCCGTATTGTGATGATGGACTCTGCACAGAATTTGCTAAACAATGATGAAGTTCGCAAATCTTACTTAGGAATTTAAGCAGTTAAACTGAAACCACTGGCGGGAACGATACTTTAAATGTCGTCCCGTGATTGGAACTGAATTCATAATCCCAACGATACAGATTACAAATTGTTTTAATCCACGCCAAACCCAAGCCCACACCTTTTTGCGCACCTTGAGTTCTGGTGCCTTTGTTAAACGGTGAACCGATACGCGACAGAATTTCATTGGGAATACCCGCCCCCTCGTCTTTGATGACCAGGCTGCCATTTTGACACTGAATAAGAACCATTCCCTCAGAGTATTTCAGCGCATTGCTAAGAACATTGTTCAAGAGCTGTTCTAAATGCAGTGGATTGCAAAGAACCTGAAAGTTGGCTTCCCCCGAAAAACTCAAGCGTTCGCCATAGACTTTGCGTAAATTTGTCAGGACTGGAATCAAAACATTTTCCACCTGGACAACATACAAATTGCCGGGGATCTGTTGCGTCGTCAGTTCGGCCCAATCAAGGAAGCTTGAAACAGTTAAAGAAATCTTATCGATATTGGTTTGCACTTCCTGCACAGCCTGCGGAGCCACCGCATACTTTTCGGCGATCACCTCAAAGTCTCGATTCACAATTGTCAGTGGTGTTTTAAGTTCGTGAGCCATTTGAAAGGTCCAAGAGCGCATGAATTTTCGACTGGTGTTAATCTTTTCAACCATGTCGCTTAAAACCTGCAACAGGTGCCGAAACTCATCGACACGGCGAAAGGGCGCTTTGCTGCTGTCTTTTTTTAGGTTGGGTGGCAACGACGGCAGATCCGAATTACCTTCAAGGGACTTATTCACTTGGTTTAAATAATGAGCGAGTTTTTTTACGGGCGAAAACAAGTACGCCGACAAAATCCAGGTCAGCATTAAAAGCACCAACAAGATTCCTGAGATTGCAGCTAAGGTGCGATTGTTCACATGGGCAACGGAAATAAAGCTTCTGTCTACGATAGCCCCGACCTGCAAAGTACGCGTCGGAAAACGCGGCAACTTTAAATTCAGCACGCGAATAAAATGCTTATCCGTACTTAAAGTAATCCACTGTGGCTCTTGGGGAATTTCTAAGTCCAAGATATCGACATTCTGGGTCTGAAACAGAATGCTGCCGTCACGCGTTCGCACAATAAAAAATTTCCCCAACTGATCAGGACCCAGCTCCTCTGAAATAATATCTTCGGCTTCTTCGTCATCGTATGTTTTTAGTTCTGAAAGTTTGGATTCAATCACTGATGTTGCTGTCTGACGAATTTGATCATCTAAAAAAGACAGCCGTTCATTGCGGAAGTACGTCAGCAGAATTCCCGCAACAGACAAAGTGGTGGCGATCAAGACTAAAAATGAAATAAGAAAATACTTACGTCTCAAGCCAATAACCTACGTTTCGCATATTTTTTATTTTTGCGGTCGCACCGCCAGATTCCATTTTACGACGAATATTATTGATCGTTGCCTCAACAACTTTTGATTCGATTTCGCTAGAAGACTGCCACACTTCTTCAAGCAATACCTCCCGCGGAAATATTTTCCCCGGATTTGAGCAAAACATAAAGAGCAGCTGAAATTCCTTTTGCGACAGCTGCAAAACTTCTGTATTCACCTTCACCGAGCGCTCACCCCGGTCCAAAACAATATTGCCAATGTGAATCTGAAAGCGATCATCAAGCAGATTTTTTCTGCGTGCCAAAACGTTGATTCGCGCCATCAGCTCCACTGCAGAAAAAGGTTTCGCTAGGTAATCATCAGCCCCGGCATCAAGGGCCGACGCCTTTTCCATCGCGGTATCAATAGCTGAAACGATAATTAAAC
>CAMLMF010000311.1 GCA_946480995.1 uncultured Bdellovibrio sp.
CATAATGCTGTTGTCAAAAGCGTAGCGGCCCGGTAGGGCCCAGCGACTTTTTGTTTCAGAAGGTTTGGGCTTTTCAATCAAAGAGGTCACTTTAAAGAAGCCTTCCGATTTTTCCTCAACTTCAGCAATACCATATTTAGAAACGTCTTTTTCACCGACCTTCATGACAGAAATAGTCGAAGTGCCCGTGGATTCAAAAGAGTTTACTAGCTGAGCAGTTACGTTGGGTTCACCATGAAAGCCCATAGTGATTTCGTCACCAAGCAAAACAGCAAAAGGTTCTTTACCAATGATTGGTAAGCCCGAAAGTACGGCATGGCCTAAACCTAAAGCTTGTTTCTGACGGATGCTAATGATGTTCGCCTTTTCGCGAATACGGGTGACTCGCTCAAGCAGCTTTTCTTTGCCGTCCTTCGCTAATTTGTCCTCAAGCTCATAAGAAGTATCAAAAAAGTCTTCAATTGCGTGTTTGCCACGGCCCGCGATCAGGACGATGTCTTCGATCCCTGCTTGAACGGCCTCTTCAACCACGTAAAGGATGATCGGGGCGTCGACAATCGTCAGCATTTCTTTGGGAACGGTTTTAGTGGCAGGTAAGAAACGTGTACCTAGACCAGCGGCGGGAATGATGGCTTTTTTTATTTTCGACATCCCTTATAGATCTCAAACGTTTCACTCTAAGACAACTGATAACGATGAGGGCTAAGGGAGTTTCGGGGCTATTTCCTTTTGAGACATTCTAGATTTTTTATGAAAGTGCCGAAATAGTATATGGTAGTCTAGATCTAGGGGAGTATTCCATGAAAGTACGTTTGCATAAAACGGCTTGGCAGGTGATGGGTGGCATTTGTGCGTCCTTCATTCTTGTCGTGTCGTTTCAAAACTGTGGCAAGGCTGGCTTTGATGCGGACCTTGGCGGCACCGTGGATTCTGGATCTTCTGACGCTTCTTTAAGTGCGAAATACGGTGAAAGTACAGCGCTGAAAGTAAAGTCCATCCCGTTCGCCTTCGATGCGGGCTTTGATACAATCTCTTACAACTCTTGTGCGGAAACTCACCTGCGTAATAACTCGGCCTTCACTTCATTGAAAGCGGGTTCTTATCAAACGGGCGGAATTGCCCTAAAGAATCAGTTTTATTCTTATGTCGATCAAAACTTTAAACCTACTTATCCTGAAACTTCGATCACTGAAAATCAGTACAAAGAATATTTGGCGGATTCACCATTGAACGCCAAAGCAGTTGTCGCAGCAGCGATCCGTCCACGTAGCAGTCTTTCAGATGTCTATTTGGTGGAAAGCAACAGTGGCAGTCCTGCGTTGAATAAAGACGTTGTGCCGATGGTCGGGACTTTGACTGATGCGCTGGTAATGGATGCCTTTATTCCAAAGGGAATTACCGCACACTACTTCCCATTTTCGCCAGAATACAAAGTGATGGAAGCGGGATTTAACTTTAACAGTGATGAAACGCGTGCAGATGTTGTGCGTGATATTTTTGCGAACTCAGGCATCTTGTCCGTCACGTACATGATGGAAAATGAAGACATTAATAAAGTTCGCTCAAGCAGCACGGCAGTGCCTGTGAAAACGGCGTATGGTCGTGGATACTCTTTGGCGTTTTCGCCTTATCCCGCGGCGGGTGCCGATGCGATGAATCCAAATCGCGTGTTAGCGTCAGTTACAGAATCAGATTTGACATCTCCTTCAGTGCCTGTGAAGCAGTGGAATTGTGGACGGGTCTATGCGGTGTTGCGCACTCAAGATGCGGCATCTTGCCCTCCGCACACGTACTCAGAAATTAAATACAATGAAGCGATTCGTTCTGAATTAGATATTTTCCGTCGTCAATTTCGCGCTGACCAATGGGATGTGAATGTGACCCGCCGCTGTGCAATTCCTAAGGGCGGAGTTTCTTGTTATAAAGAAGAAAACTTAGCTGCTAAAAACTTTGCAGAGGTTGAATACGATCTTACGAAAACTTGCTTCCGTCCAAACGCTTCGTATGGCGGAACGCCACCGACAAGTAAGTGTATGCACTTCTTGACGGTGTGTACGCGCGACTAGTTGCTAGCCACGCGTGCTTCCAAGTACCGCTCCATTTGCGGAGGATAAGCTTTAATATACTTAACAGGGTCAACCATTTGACCCTTTTTCTTTACGGCGAAGTGCAGATGCGCGCGCGTGCAATATCCTGTGCAGCCGACCTCGCCAATTTTTTCTCCGGTTGCTACCTTTAAGCCCTGACGAATTCTTTTATCTATTCTGTGTAAGTGATTGTACGAAGTTTCCATGCCGTTGGAGTGCAACAGAACGATATAATTTCCTGCCGCACGATTGTGGCCATAGCGAACTACTGTTCCCTTGCGAGGTGCAAAGACTGGATCTCCCACCGGCAATTCGAAATCGATTCCTAAATGCGGCTGCAGGCGACCGGTGATCGGGTGCAGACGATTTGGTTTAAAGCGGCTGGCCACTTTGATGTATTCCACGGGTGCAAAAAAGGGACGATTTTCTAACAAATCCTGGGCGCTAAAGAAAACTCCGCCATCCTTATAGCGAACAAACTTTTTTTGAACTGCGACGCCTCTGATGTCGAGAGAAGTCTGTAAAACCTCTCCGTATTTTATAAACTGACCGGCTTCGTAAAGACGTTCCACGGTGAAAGAAAAACGCGCACCACGCACGACATCGCGAGAGTTCGCCATATCGAAAACATAAGCGTCCATAAAGCGGGTTGCGACCCAGTTGCTATTTACTTTCGTCAGCAAGCTGCCCATCAGGGAGCCGTAAACTCGGCCGTCTGCTTTGACATGTTTTACGGTAAAGTTAGGTTTGTAGGGAGCAGCTTCAACCCAAGGGCCTTTTTTAAAGATGCGAAAAGCCTGCGAAGTTTGCGAGTCAAATATGCGCAGCTCTGTTTCAGCTGCCGTTGTGCGAATTAAATAGCGCGTATCAAGTGTCAAAAACAGAGTGCGCAGTCCCTTGTCTGCCGCCATGACTTGTTCGCGTTGTTTTTCGGAAAAACCATTTTGGCGCAAAATTGAAAGAAGGTTGTCACCCAATCTGACTTGTTTCGCAGTAAAAGTGTTGGCGCCAGCTTCTGCGGGTTGGTAGGATGTGAATGCGAAAATGAACGCACACACGATAATTGCGAGGTTATACATCATGCCCCATCCTTTGAGCGTAGTTAAAAAACTTCCTGTTTTTTGCCTTTTTTATCTTATCGTGAACACAGCTTCGGCCCAAGTTTATAATTCCTCGATCTCGGCTGCGGCCGGTGGAACTGGACGTGCGGCTGTGGAGGCGGGTGACGCGGCTTTTTTAAATCCTGCAGCCCTTGTGCATTTGAAGGGGCATTATTTATTTTCGTCATTTGCCAAAGATGAATTCGCGATCACGTTAAGTGACAATTCTCCAGATAGTTTTTTGCCAACGGCAGTTGGTTATGTGAAAAAAAAGAAAGAGCTTTCCGGCGGAGATTTTGAATTCAGCGATATCAGCATGTCCCTTGCCGAATTCGCCGTGGATAAATGGGCGATGGGTCTGACTGCGCACTATTTCGAATTTAAATATCCGACAAATTCTTATCGCCAGATCAACGGGGACTTGGGACTGATCTATACACAAAGGCCACTTATTGGGTGGGCTTTGGTTGTTTATAATATTATGGGTGAAAACACCGAGATCCCGAAAGACATGCGCCCTAAAACGACAGTGGCTGCGGGTTTTAACTATATCTATAAATCCATGGTGCGCTTCCGTTTGGATGCCACGACCCAGTCTGAGCTCATGGCCGGGGTGGAAACTTATGTGAATAATTTTATCGTCACGCGCTTTGGTTACGCCAACGACACGGATGATAAAAGGGAATTAATTACGGCTGGAGCGGGTTTTAAAGGCCCTAGATTCGCTTTAAACTATGCTTATCAGGGAAATACGCAAATCTCAGGAGATT
>CAMLMF010000312.1 GCA_946480995.1 uncultured Bdellovibrio sp.
AGCGCGATCGCCGAAGTAAGGGAAAAGAGGTTCGTAAGTCAAATCGACTAGCTCTTTTCCTTTCATCATTTGCAGAACTTCCACTTCTTCATCTGGTTTTTTAAACACAGAAGGACGCAAAGCTTGCGCAAGAATCAATTTGCGACCCGTCGCTTTTTCCTGAACTTTGACGTAGTCGATATCAAGGCCCACAGCCAAAGCTAAATTCGAAGGAAGAGTCCAAGGAGTTGTCGTCCAAGCAAGCACAGAGGTGTCTGGTTGATTGATCAACTTAAACATGACTGTGATCGCAGGATCTTGAACCATTTTATAATTTTGGTTCGCTTCAAAGTTAGAAAGAGACGTCGAGATCCCTACAGAGTAAGGAACAACTTTGTAACCTTCATAGATCAGACCTTTTTTGAAAAGCTCTTGGAACACCCACCACACCGACTGCATGAAAGACACGTCCATCGTGAAGTACGGATTTTCCATATCAACCCAACGACCGACTCTGCGAACTGTGGTTTTCCAATCTTCAGAATAGCGTTTTACAATCGAGCGACAAGCGTCGTTGTAATTTGCCACACCCATTTTGAAAACGTCTTTGCGACTTTCAATTTTGTGCGTTTTATTGATTTCGTATTCAACCGGCAAACCATGGCAGTCCCAACCAAAACGGCGAGGCACTGTATAACCCTTCATGGTCCAATAGCGAGGCACCACGTCTTTTAAAACACCAGCAAGTAAGTGACCATAGTGCGGCAGACCTGTCGCAAACGGGGGACCATCATAGAAGGTGTAAGTTTTTTTACCTTGTGGATCCATCGAGCGTTGGAAAATTTTTTCTTGATCCCAGAAGTTTAAAATCGTCTCTTCTTGTTTCGGAAGGCTGACGTCTGGTTTTACGGATTCATAAGGTTGGCGGTTCTGATTTGCATTAGTCATAGGTTTTTAATTCCTATCAGATTTCAGAGGCTCTTGCATCCTTTTCACCCACTCCTACTAAGCTAAAAACCCTCCTAATGCGCTTTGTCATTTGGGCTTCAATAGGAAGGCCTATATACTGTCGAACAAAAATTGTCGGCCTCACCACAAAACCTCGGAAAACCCCCGTATATCCGAGCTGACTCAGCACTCTTTTTGCTTCCCTAAGGACTGAGCTGTTTTCAATTTTTATGAGTCTCAAAATGAGACAAGAGGTTGGCTATGAAAAACAACGGCATTTATCAAAAGTCCCTTCGCTTGGCGGTGGCTGGAACCTTAACGGCCAGCTTCGTCTTCACGTCTTCGGCAAGTGCTGCAGAACGATGCGAATGGATTTTTTATAAGCCTTCGTTGTTGGAAATGAACTTGGGCGTGCGTCAAACTGGCAACGCGCAAAAGCCGATCGGTTTGCAGGTTGTGAATTCACGCCACAAAGTTTTAGAGGACACCATCAATGGTGTTGCGACCTGGGCCTTAGGAAAAGTTTTGAAATTAGATGTGATCAACGAGGTCGGCAGAAAATTCTTAGCGGACACCAGTGCTGATCCTTATTTTTTGAAACTCGCCCGAGCCTTTGATTTACGCTATGAAGCCGATCAAGCCGTGATGACCAAAAGTGTTCCAGCCAAGGGACCTGCAATCGTCGTACTGAATCACCCGCGCAATGGTTCTGATGGTATTGCTGTGGCGGCGGCGATTTCGAAAGTGCGCCCAGACACTAAAGTGGCGATGACATTATTTTTAGAAAATGTTCCGGGGATGAGCGAAAATGCGATTTTCTTAAATCCTTATGGTGGAGCCAAAGCCCGTGAATTCAATGCCTCACGCATGAAACAAATGGAAGAACACCTCGAAGCGGGCGGTGTGATTGTGATTTTCGCCTCCGGTGAAGTCAGTTCGAAAGCACCTGGTTCGACGGACAAACCTGTCGATGCTCCTTGGAAATTAGGGGTTTCGCGTTTGTTGCAAGCTGTGCCGCAATCGCAAGTTGTCCCGGTCTATGTCGGCGGGGAAGCGACTCCACAGTTTTATAAAGTGAAACAACAAGGTATTGCTTTAAAAACCACAATCTTCCACGTGCGTGAATTGGCGAACAATGTCGGTCGTGCGTTCCCATTGTCTTTTGCCAATGCGATTCCGGGCACTGAGCTGTTGTCGACCTTCGGATCTGACATGCGCGAAATGATGCAGTACTTGCGTGCGCGTGTGTACCTGATGAATGAACAAGGCACTTTGCAAAAGAAAGCAGATTCAAAAACAGCCGGTCGAGTTTTAGAAAATATCGCCTTGGCTGCAGATCCTGCCTTAGTCCACAAAGACCTTACTGATACTGCACCTGTCGTATTTAAAGACGAGAAAAAAGCCATCGAGATCTTTGCTTTAGAGGGCAAAAACATGACTGAAAGAGTCTGGCATGAACTGGGCATCGCGCGAGAGAAATCCTTCCGCGTGGTCGGCGAGGGCACTGGCAAGAGCATGGATATTGACGTCTATGACAAGCACTATACTCATATCATCGCGATTGATACAAACACACACAAAATCCTTGGTGCCTATCGCGCGGGCCGTGTTGATCAAATTGTGAAAGACATTGGTTTGTCGGGAATTTACTCTGGAAATTTCTTTAACCACAAAGCTTTGATCGAACAAAAAGGCGGGCAGATGTTAGAGCTGGGCCGCAGCTTCGTGGATTTTGAAGCAGGTTCCAAGGCGATCATTGCCTTGGATCGTTTGTGGAAAGGTGTGACGGCCTATATTTCAGAAAACCCGCACTATCGTTATTTGATTGGACCGGTTTCCATTTCAAACGCGTATTCAACGACCAGTAAACTTTTGATGTTGAAGTATCTTGAAAAACACATGGACACAGATATGGCGAAACTAATCAGCGGCAAAAATCCGATCGATTATAGCAGTCAGTTTCAAGCCGAAATTAATATTGTGGCGCAAAAGACCCCGGATCTTAAAGAGCTGAATAAAATTGTAAATGGCTTGGATGGCGAATCAATTCCGCCATTACTTATTAGCTATGGCAAACTCGGCGCAAAGTACTTGGCCTTCGATCGTGATAAGTCTTTTAACACTGTGGATGGCTTGATCATCGTGGATTTGTTATCGAAGGATGCGGAAGCCGAAGCGGCGAAGCACTTTGGTGACAATTGGGATTCTTACCTCCGCCATCATGGTATTTCTAAATAATTAAATCCGAACCACTGGCTTCGAGCCCGTGGTTCGTACAGCCTGCTCATAAATAATAAATAGGCAGTGGTCCTCTTTGTCGACGTGCATCTTTAGCAATCGACAATAGTCATTGTAAATTCCGCTAAAAAACTCAGCGTGTAATTCTTTGTTTTCCGGTTTCAACAGAAATAATAAACACTGGGCAAGGTCTGCTCCGACGGCGTGTTCTTCAAACGGCACACTCAGCGGGCTTTGTTCAGTCATCCACGGCAAAGTTGGGTAAGGCTGTGGTCGAAAGACGGTTTTAGCAAAAAATTTTTCTAAGTTTCTTTTCATGCCTCCCAGAGGGTCCATTTCTAGACGTAGCCCCATAAAAAAAGAACACTTGGGTCCGCCGGCAGAGAGGCATTTTTGCTTATCTAAGAAGGGGAAAAGATCCTGTTCTTCCAAGGGGTGGTGGACACTTTCAACAAAGTGAATAAGGTCTGCGGCAAGCTCGGGTCGATCGAGCATTTTAAGAATTTCTTGGTGCTGCTGGCGAAGTGTGTCTGTGATCATAGAGCCATTCTGGCAGGCACTCGGCCGGTCTTCCATGATCTAGGTCATTATTTAGTGAATTGTATTTGTCTTGCTTTAAGACAAGGGGCGGGAGAGGCGGGCGTAGCTTCATTAAAAGGTGAGTTCATATTTTCAAAACTTGTCACAAAAACCTTTTGTGGTTCCTAAGAGTGTCTAGGAAGTGAGGAAAAGTATGGGACATTTAAAAACGGCTTGGGTCGCACTAGTGGCTTCAGTGATTGTGGTTTT
>CAMLMF010000313.1 GCA_946480995.1 uncultured Bdellovibrio sp.
TTTGTGATCGAAAAAGGGCTTTCCGATGATACCTTTGAACAGGCCGCCTATGAAACAGCGTGGTTGGATCTGGGGGATTTCTTAGATCGTGGCATCATGGTCAGCTTTAATTCCCAAGGTCGCTTGAACATCTTCCCTATGAACGCACAGCCAGAGCTGCAGTGGAAGGGGTTGATGAAAGCCAACTTAACACGAGCTTTGTCGCGCATGCTGTTGTTAGGTTATGGCGACAATACCCAGGGGCGCATCACCAAGGCGACGATGACCAAGCAGCAATTGATCGCATGGTATGACGACTTCCAAGAGATCGGTTTGAATTTAAATATCTTTGATCCGCGTTCCGCAAACTCTGGCGAGCGCAGTTTCCTCGAAGCTAATTTCTTCATGTTTAGTGGCGATGGCAACGACACGATGAGCGCGCATGAAACTTTTGAATTCGTCAGTACTTTGTTTGCGGCAGGGCTTTCGACTTCAGATGCGTTAAGAAACCACATGGAGACGGCGAAGTGTACGGTGCCGACGAAAGACGTTTTTGATTACCCATTAATCAAAGAGCTGTGCTTTAAGCACCACTTGCGTGAACATATTGGCGTGTACTTCAACAATCTTCCGGGCTTGGTGAAGTTCGTGCAGTCCCTGGATGATGCTCAGTGGAATGAATTCTATGGTCACCTTGCCGTGGCTTCAGCGGTGGATGGGCAGCGTTTGATGTTTGTTGAAACGGCGAACATTCGCACGATGGTGATGATTTTGCACTATATCGAAGGTGTTATGGTCATGTATGACCGCGATAATTCCGGCGCTTTGTCTTTGCAAGAGGTCTTCAACGCAGCTCCGCGCTTTACGCCGTTCTTTAGAACGGTGACAGGTATGGATTCGGAAGCTCTTTTACAAGCGGGCTTTGCTCATTTGGTTTTCCGGGGTACGATTCCCGGCTCTGAATCGCCAAGTGCAGGCAAAAAAGGCTTTATTGCAAAAATTCGCAACGCGATTGCCAGTATCCAGGATCTTGCAGGTTTTGGCGTGGATACTCTGACTGGCGTCGGCGAAGCTCGTCGCATGGAAATTGCGCGTCTTTTCGGAACTTTGAAGGATCAATTGAATAAGCAATAAAATTGCGTTAGGGTCATAAGAGATGATTCTAAATGCGATGTTTCTTTTTCTATCAATCTGTTGTGCAAGTTTTGCGCTGGCTTCTTCTATGGAAGAAGAAGTTCCCGTCGTTATTCGCGCGCCAGCGGCGGTTGTGTCCGCGGATCAGATGGCATCTTTGCATCCGGAATCACGGGCCCGTATTCAAACCATTATTGATAATAAAACCTTAAAGGCGATCAGCAACTCGCGTGATTGGTTTATTGGTGAAATCATTGCGATTGAATCGCAAACGCCTTCCACCGGTATCATCGGCTTCGTCGAGGTCACCGGTGTCGACAACCGTCAAGACGGGACCTATGAAATTACCTGTCAGTTGTTGCGGCAATCACGTCAGCACTTTATTCAAGTCGGTGATTTGGTCATGCACTTGGATCTTAGCTCCACGAATGAGCGCTACAAGGGCAGCACGGATTTGATTGTGACCCAAGAGGCGAAAAGTATTTCGTCAAAGTACAAACCACTGTTCACGCAAGGTGTGGCGGTCGGGGATACGGCACAGACGTTGTGGAAAGATGAATTCCTGGTCACATGGTACGGGCAATTGCACTATGGTATGAAGGAATGGTTGACCGTCAGCACCTTAGTGCCGGCCAATTTCTTGGGTGCTGCCAATGCCGGGATCAAGGCGCAAGTCTATGAGTCCTATTCCAACGTTTTTGCCGCGGGTCTTAACTACGCAAAAATTCCTAACCAAACTGGTTCTACGCTGAATTTGAATCTTCATTGGGATTCGATTTCTTCTGAAAGCGTGGTTTCACACACTCTCTTAACCATTGCCCTTTTTACTTTTCAAGATGCGCAAGATACCACGGCGATCAAGTCTTTAGGAACGAGCTCTTTGCAAACAGGGTACGAGTTTATTTTGGACAACTGGGACCGCGTGCTTTTAGGACCCAGCTATAACTTCGAAAAGAAAACGGTCGGGGGTTACCTGACTTATTTAAAAATTTGGGATCATTTTCATCTTAGTTTTTCTTTAAATGCCACAGACGTTGCGACACTTAAGTTCTCTCCGGTGGATGGTTACTATTTGCTCTTCGACGCTTACTGGAGATTCTAAAACATGAATCGTTTTTTCGTCGCAACACCTTTGGATTTTGAAGCCGCCGCTTTACAAGAAATGCAAGACATCTGGCCTTATCTTTTGGGTAAAGATGCCAAACCCCACGCCTTGCCGTTTCCCGAAGTTAAGGTTCTTGAAGGCGGATTGGAATTTGAAACAGAACTGTTCGCTGGATTGCAATTAAATTTCTTTTTAAAAACCGCGAACCGAGTGCTCTTGCGAATGGCTTCTTTCAAAGCTCGGGATTTGCCAAAATTTTATCAAAAATTCAAATCCCTGCCATGGTTGGAATACCTGCACAGCAGCCATGTCGAGTGGAAAGTGGCAGCGCAAAAAAGTCGTTTGAATAATGAAAAACGCCTGCAGGAAAGTGCCGAAAGTGCTTTGCAGGAACTTTTCCCTGGGAAAACATCCCAAGAACCCTGTGGCAGTATTTTTATTCGCATGGACGATGATCTGTGCACGATCAGCTTGGACACGTCAGGGGAGCATTTGCACAAGCGCGGTTGGACCGCTCTGCGTGGTGAGGCGCCTTTGCGTGAAACAATCGCTAGCTACATGCTTAAGTCGTTAATCGCGGAAGCGACACCGGCGCAGATTTCTGCCGTAACACTATGTGATCCGATGATGGGTTCGGGCACTCTGCTTAACGAAGCGCGAGCTTTGTGGAGTGGCCAATTTTTACGTCCCTATGCTTTTCAAAAATGGAAAAGGGCGCCGAAGTTATTCCTGTCGCCTTCTTTTGCTTTAAATTACGATTTTCCGGCAGAACCCGTATTTAAAAAATATCTCGGATTTGATATCAGCGGAAATATGGTCTCCATTGCATCGGAAAATTTCGCAGAAGTGGAAAAGCAAATTTCCCAAACACGCAAAAAGACCTTCAAAAAGTGCGAAAGCGAATTCCGCCACGAAGATGCCATCGAAGAAGCGCAAATCAAGGACGCCCATCCATTGTGGATGATCCTGAATCCACCGTACGGGGAGCGCCTGCCGATGGCTATCACAGGGGGGCTGCCACAGTTGGCGGCGACGTTGTGTTCTCGCTATAAGCCAGAGCGTCTAGGTATTTTATACCCGGAAAAAGACAAGGTCAGCCCGGTGCCTGCGGGTTTCCGAGTGCTAAAAGAGAATAGGATTAACAATGGCGGCCTGCGCTGCCTGTTCACGGTATTGACACGCCTGTAAATTTTCAGGATTTGGTCAGAATTTGTTACTGGCACCAGATCTCCCTAGAAGTTTCAATTATTTCCAGTTACAGTGCCGGGCATGAAAACGAATACCTTATTTTCGACGCTTTTTATTTCTGCCCTGGTTCTTTCATCCGTAGCGTGCACTCCGCGTGATAACCCAGTTCCGGATGGTGTTCGTAACAATCTCCCAGCTTATGTTAAGGGTGCTAGCAATAACAAAGGCAAGGGCGGCCCAGGTGGAGCGAACTCAGGTCAGTTCTCTTTAAACAGCTTCACCTTGGCTGGAGTGTTGGCTGAAAAACAGATCGAAGCTTTAGAAATTATCAAAGTTGCCACCGGCACAGTGGATGCAAAAGCAGCGTTGTATAAAACAACAGCAAGCGAAGACAAAGGCGATGGTCAAGTGATCATGAAACTTGATAGCTTGTCTGAAACTGTAGAGTTTGAAGGTGTCGAAGACACTTGGAAGGCCAAAATCACTAAGAACTTAGACGTGACCTTTGCCAAAGATTCTTTGGTGGGTTTTTCGGCGAAAGTTT
>CAMLMF010000314.1 GCA_946480995.1 uncultured Bdellovibrio sp.
CTTCATTTTAATTTTCGTTATGGTCTTGCAGGTTCCGTGGCAAGCTTACCATTCAGCGAAGGGCGGCTGGGATCACGATATATACTGCAAAGCGGTCACCGTGAGCGAAGCCGGGCAGGATCCTTATTTGACCAGTAACTTGGGTTTGAATCTTTCCTATCCTTACCCAGCAATTTTTTTGAAAATTTATAAGCCGTTATGCAACGACAATCCCAAGTTTTATATTTATTCTCACTTTATAGCCTTGGCTTCCGTCGTAGCGTTGCTCGTGGGGCTTTTGAAGTGGGACCTGATGATAACCTTGGCGTGGGTGTTCTTTGGATATAATGCCGCAGCCTCCAATTATCACACCGGAAATGTGGGGGCTTTTGAGGCACTTTTCTTTGCTCTGTTCTTGGTTTTATTTGTTAAAATGCGTAGGGGGGCTAGTTTGTTTTTAGTGCCCGCAAGTTTTTTGAAGATCGTTCCGGCAGTTATGATCGGGCCAGCTCTTTTCGCTGATAAAGGCGCATGGAAAAGGCAAGTTCAGGAAAGCATTTTTTTCGTCACGGGACTTTTCACTTTAATTGCGATGAACTATCTATACTCGGTCGATTTATTCTGGAGCTTCTGGCGTCAAGCATTGGGGCTCAATGTGGGGCAGCACAGTCCCATTCGCGAAATGGACGCCAATCCTTCTAATCCAGCTGTATTAATATTTTTTCAAAATCTAGGGCATAAGTTGTTTGCAGATCATTGGGTTTACTTCTTTTTGTTGTGCCTCTTCGCCCTGGCGGCATTTTCTTACTGGGTCTGGAAAAAGGTTCTGCGCCATGAGCAAGATCGCTTGATACGCTTGTGTTGGGCTGTCTTGATTCTATTTTTATGGCTTCCGCGCTTAAAGCCTTATTCCTTAGTTATCGCTTCCATGGTGATGGTTCCTCTGGTGCAGCGACTGGGACGACGTTTTGCTTTGTTATTACTGTTGTTGACTGTTTTTCACCGCACTTTCAATGGCGACAAGGCCGATCCATGGATAGACTTCCTAGCCAATAACACGATGATCTATGTATACTTTATTGTCTTGGTTCTTTTGGTTAAGAAATCAACCGGTCCACTGCGAGCGTCGGCGGAACAGAATGGGTAAAATGAAAGCTCTGGCGAACAGTAAATATTTAAAGCACGGTTTGTATGGCTCTCTGTTCTTGTTAGTGTGTCTGTTCGTTTATTCTTGTTTTGATCGCTCGATAAATGTTGATGACGGTTGGCTTGGGGAACCTGCGATGTGGTATGCCCATGATGGCTATATTCACAGTGCTGCTTTAAGGGGATGGGAAACGGCAGAGGCTCACTTGTTTTTTACCCACAAGCTTTTGGTCATGCTGGGTGGATTCTTCGTTAAAATATTTGGTTACAGTGTCTATTCGTTAAAGTCGGTCAGTGCCTTTTATTTGGCTTTGCTGGTTGCTAGTTGGATTTATATCTTTAGAAAAATGCAATTGACCGCTTTGCATATTCTGATTTTTTTAGTCTTATTGTTCGCAAATTCTTTGATCTTTGAATACGCCTTTATCTTTCGTCCCGAGCTGGCTTTAGCATTTTTCGCTGTGTGGGTTTTGTACTTCCTAAGTCGTACGGATGAAAACTCTTTGAAAAATCCTGTGATCGCTGGTGCGATTGCTGCAGTTGCCATCGGTCATCATTTAAATGCGGTGATAATTGCCGGGGCGGGATGTGTTTTGCTTTTGTCTAAAAAGCAGTATCTTAAATTTTTTGTTTTTGGTTGTATTGCAGCCTTGGGGTTTGGATTTTACTTCCTCGAAGTGCACAGTGTGGCGGATATGCATACGATGTGGGCGCAGTTTGCAAATACTCAAGACATGCGTGGTGAAAAGGGCGTCTTGAAATATTTGCTGAATTTATTGGATGAGCAACGGCGCTATCTACATTCTCCGCGAGAAATCTCGATAACTCTTCTTTGTGTGGTCATTTGTCTTCTTGGTAGGAAATTTATTAAAGAAAAATATTCGTCGGTCGCACTGTTTTCTTTAAGCATGATGGCACTTTTGGCTTTGATCGCGCATGGCAAGACATCGAAGTATTTAATTTTATTTATGCCATTCTTGCTTTTTATGGTGACGGTGGTTCTGATTGAAAAGTGGCACCACTTTAAAAAGTCTTTCGCTGTGCTATTAGTTCTGTACTTAGGCGTTCAGGTTCCGCTTAATGCAAAAATGAGTTTCGAGAAGAACACACTCAATCAAAGTTTGGATGCTTTGGTGGGTGATTTCCCCAAAGGGTCCCGCATTATTGGTCCGATGGAGGCCGTATTTTGGGCGTGGGGTAAGTATGATCTGCAGGCTTTTGAGGTCTACGAAATCTATAATCTGCGTGGAGTCTTGGACTATGGATCCGCGGATTTCTTTCACCGTGTGGAGAGTCTTGGGATTCAGGGGATTATTTTAAATAGCTATATGAAAGAGGCTCTTGCAGTAAACAGTGATACTTTTGGTGACTTTACAAAGGTTCGCGAGACGGGCCCACTGTCTTTCTATGTAAAGAATAAATAGAAAGACAGTCGTTGGTTAATTCAGTGATTCTTTGATGACAAAGATCGGACGGGCGCGAACTTGATCATTCATTCGCGATAAATAAATTCCCAGAATGCCTAAGTTCAAAAGTATTAAGCCTGTTGAAAAGAAAATCGTAACTATCAAGCTGGTCCAACCAGAAGGTGCTAGGCCCATTGTAAAAAATCTGATGACATAAACGACGCCCATTAAAAACGAGCCAATAGCGCAGGTCGCGCCCAGCTGAACGCTCCATAATAAAGGGCGATTTGATGATGAAAGAGCGACATCAAGGCCCAGAGTCAGGGCTTTTCGGAGGGTGTATGACGATTGCCCTTCGTCGCGTTGATTCTGCACAATTTCAACTTCTGTTGTCGGAAAGCGCAGCCACGAAATTAAGAACGGAAAAAAGCGGATGCGATCGCCCATTTGTTTCGTGGCATCGATGACACGCTTTGAATAGAGCCCATAGTTACCAATTTGGTGGTCCATTTTTACATCTAAGAAGGCGCTTAAAAATTTATAGAAAACCCAGGATTGAAGTTTTTTAAAGAATCTTTCTTTTCGATGTGCGCGCCGAGCTAGCACCACGTCGTACTTGCCTTCGGCTTTTTGCAAAAACTGCGAAATATATTTTGGATCATCCTGAAGATCGCAATCCATGACCGTAATCCAATCGCCGGTGCATTGACTAAGTCCTGCAGAAATAGCGGCGTGCTGGCCAAAGTTTCTTGCTAAATTAAGTCCCTTTGTGTGGGGATCTAAGGCGCAAATTTCTTGGATTTTCGCCCAAGAGTTTTTTGGGCAGGCATCGTTTACAAAGATGATTTCATAGGAGCAGTTTAAATTCGCAAATGTTGCGACCAGCCTGCTATGTAGTTCTGCAAGGCTGTTGGGTGCTCCGTAACTCGGTATCACAGCTGAAATCTTCATTGACTATCCTTGGTAGGTTCTTGATAAATCTCATTTGAGGTAAATATGTTGCTTGATTCCCCACTTGAGTCTCAAAGATTTGATATTAAAGCAGGAAAGCTTAAGATTTCCACTAAAAACGAAATAAAGGCGGATCTTGCGAAGGCTAAAGAGCAGGGGCTGCAATTTTTGAGTTGTCGTGTTTCTACGCAAGATGTTTTCCTCTTTCAGGATCTTGAGGCCGAAGGGTTCTTTCTGACGGATACGTTGGTATATTACAAAAAGAACGTGCCGAGTGAAAAGTTAACGCAAGAATGGCAGTCCTGTGTTGGCAACTCTGAGTCTATTGAAAAGGTCGTTGAGCTGACGAAGAGTGCTTTTAAAGACTATCCGAATCACTATTCGATGGACTTGAGACTGAATCAGGACGCAGTTGCAAAAGTTTATCCTGATTGGGCGCTAAGAAGTTGCCATGATAAAACGGTGGCT
>CAMLMF010000315.1 GCA_946480995.1 uncultured Bdellovibrio sp.
TCGTGTCATTTGAGACACTCTGAAAAAATACTAAATCATTTTTTGAAAAACCCAATAAGGACTGCGGGCTTTGATGATCTGCAACTTATATGTTTTTGCCAACCAGTTCATCGTGTTTTCAGAAAAGAATGTCACGTGGGTCGTGTCACGGCGATAATGCCAGTCATGAAATACAGCTTCCCCGTGGTGCGCGGAAGTCATGACACCCAACAAGCCCCCGGCTTTTAATGCCTTCATCAAAATTTCAATTTCTTTGCGTGGTTCGTACAAGTGTTCCCACACTTCGGTGCTGGTGATCACGTGATAAGACTTGCGCAATAAATCTTGGTTCGGATGATAGTACAAATCATAGTGTGCCGTTTTATAACCTTTATTCGCAAACATTTGCGACAGCACTGGCTGCGGTCCACAGCCAAAATCAAAGACCGACAATGTATCGCGCGGCACTTTCGCCGCACTAATGTAACCATCGATTTCTTTTACCAACGGTTCTAAGAAAGCTCCGTGCCCGGCACTGCCGTGACTGTCGTGCTGATCATATCGAGTTTTTTCTTCCTGAGGTGCTAAGCGCTCCGCAGGATTTAGAAAAATCAAATCGCACTCCGCGCAATGAAAATAGCTGCGCAGGGGCTTTTTATCGACTTTAAAGGGAGCGGAATGTGAGGTTTGGCAGAGTATACATTTCATCCTATAGAAACCTTGTCCTTGCTAGAAAGCTATGTCAAAAAGAATTATGGCAAAAGTACTGATGTATAAGAAAAATCCGTGTCCTTATTGTGATCGCGCAATCAACTTCCTCGAAGGTCGAGGTATTGAATTTGATGTTATCGACTTGACTGACAAGCCCGATGAAATCGAACGCATTAAAACAGAAACTGGCTGGAGAACCGTGCCGATCATTTTGATCAATGGCAAACTTGTCGGTGGCTATACAGATTTAAAAGCTCTGGATGAAGAAGGCAAATTGATGCCGATGTTGGCAGAGTAAAATACGTTCTTAGTGCCGACTTACTGGCGCAGTTCCGTACGTAAGCTCATTTCCATGGGGCCAGAGAAAAACTTCTCAATCCCCTGGACCATTTCATCTGGCGTGCGCGCTTTCGCACAAACGCCGACCAAGGCATTTCCAAACGGCAACCACACACCGGTCGTGCGCACATAAAAACGCACCTTACGCATGGCCAGGTCTTCACCGAAATAATGACGACAGCTCTTTAATAAAGCCAATAAACATTTGCCGTACTCCGCCCCTTCTTCTTCTGAAGTGCGCGGCGCTTTTTGCCCCTCACGCCCTGGTGGCGGAGGAAAACCTAATTCTTCACCCAACTGCCACAACATCCACGGACGGGCTGCCAGTCCACGACCAGCCATCGCCATGTCACAGCCTGTTTCACGCAACATCAACACCGCGTCTTCGGCTGTTTGCACGTCGCCGTTGCCGATCACAGGAAAGTCGACGGCTTTGTGCAGTTGCTTGATTTGCTCCCAATCGGCGGAACCGCGACGCTTTTGCGCGGCTGTGCGTGGATGCAAACAAACCCAAGCAGCGCCGGAATTTCTAAGACCTGAAACAAAACTTAAAAGCTCGTCGAACTCTTTGGTGCTGCCTACAGCTCGCAACTTTACACTGACCGGGATCGAAGAATTTTTAACAGTCATACGCACGACTTCAGCGGCGTAGTTAGGATCACCCATCAAGGCCACACCGTAATTATGCTTTAAAGCCTTTTGCACAGGGCAACCCATATTGATGTCGATGGCTTCCGCCCCCCACTCAATCAAGCGCTTTACACTTTCCGCGATAGCATCTTCTTCGTTGCCAAGAATTTGCGGAACCAGACCGTCTTCGGTCGGACTGCGCATGGTTTCCGGTGTGGTTTCTAAATTTTCGCCAGGAATACGGCGCGAGTTCAACATTTCAGTGGGCCAGATGGTGAAGGCGCCTTCAGGTAAATACGTGCGCATGACTTCTCGTAAAGCCACGTGAGTCAGTCCCACCATGGGCGCAAGACAAAGGGGAAAGTTTACTTTCCCCTTCAGTATCGGTCGGTGCAATCCTAATTTTTGCGGGACATTTGCGGAAGACAAGACGAATTACGCTTATTTAGCAGGAACTAATTCAGGTACGATGTTTTTCAATGTTTCATAGCTGCCGAAAAGAACGGCTGAGAAAAACAAATCGCCATAAATTTGATTATCAAAAAACGGAATCGCCGCCACAAAACACTGTGCCAGACCTTGGAAAGTAGGCGCATACATTCCACCCATAATCCACACACCGAAGTTTGAAACAACAAAGAACAAAGCACTTGTTAATACAGAAAGTGCCGCAATTCGTGCCGCACTTCTTTGTTCACGCAGGCTCCAACCTAATGTCACAACCAAGGCGAAAGCTAGATAGACAAAAACCATTGTTGAATGGAAGCCTAAGATCAAATCGCTTAGAAACAACGCCGCCATTGGAACAATCATCGAATATTTTTTAGATGCGAAATAAGCGCCACCGAACAGGGCCATTGCGCCGACGGCCGTAAAGTTCCATGGATGTGGAATCAAACGACTAAATGCTGCGGCTAAAACCATCAATACTAAAACAACCCATTGTTTCACTCGACTACTCCCTGTTTTCGCAAAAAGATGCTGGGGGCATTTTTACCCCCGATTCATCCTATTGTCCACCAGTTCCTGAACTACGCCTGGTTCAGAAAGTGTCGTGATATCGCCTAGTTGATCAGGGTGGTTTTCAGCGATTTTACGCAGAATCCGGCGCATAATTTTTCCAGACCGAGTCTTTGGCAAGCGCGGCGCCCACTGAATCAAATCTGGCGTCGCAATCGGGCCGATCTCTTTGCGCACCGTTTGAATCAATTCTTTTCTTAACTCTTCCGAAGGAGTCTGTCCTGACTTCAAAGTCACAAAAGCATAGATCCCTTGGCCTTTGATATCATGGGGATAACCCACGACAGCGGCTTCGGCCACGTGATGATGGGCAACCAGGGCGGACTCAATCTCGGCCGTCCCTAAGCGATGCCCCGACACGTTGATCACGTCATCCACACGCCCGGTAATCCAGTAGTAACCATCTTCATCGCGGCGACAACCGTCACCTGTAAAGTAATACCCAGGATAATTTGAAAAATAAGTGTCTTCAAAGCGTTCGTGATTGCGATAAACCGTGCGCATTTGCCCCGGCCATGAATCAGTAATAACCAAAACCCCTTCACCAGCTCCTTTGATTTCTTGCCCTTCAATCGTCAAAAGTTTTGGCTGAACCCCAAAGAACGGCAAAGTTGCCGAGCCTGGTTTTAAACCCATAGCCCCTGGCAATGGACTGATCATGATTCCGCCCGTTTCAGTTTGCCACCACGTATCGACGATCGGCGAACGGCCTTCGCCCACGACTTCGTGATACCACGCCCAGGCTTCGGGATTGATGGGCTCACCCACTGAACCTAAAAGTCTTAAAGACGCCCGCGAAGTTTTTTTCACGAATGCATCCCCTTCACGCATCAACGAACGAATCGCTGTTGGCGAAGTATAGAAAATGCTGACTTTGTGTTTGTCGATGATTTCCCAAAAACGGGACGGAGTTGGATAATTCGGAACACCTTCAAAAAAGACTGATGTCGCACCATTCGCCAAAGGGCCATAAACGATGTAACTATGCCCCGTCACCCAGCCCACATCGGCAGAACACCAGTAAATGTCGTCTTCTTTGTAATCAAAAACATACTGATGAGTCAGGCTTGCATACACTAGATAGCCACCCGTCGTGTGCAATACACCTTTAGGTTTCCCCGTAGAGCCGGAAGTGTATAGAATGAACAATGGGTCTTCAGCGTCCATGTGTTCAGGTTCGCACTGATCACTGACTTCTGTTTTTAAATCGTGATACCAAAAATCACGACCCGATTGCATTTGGATGGCATTGTCAGCGTA
>CAMLMF010000316.1 GCA_946480995.1 uncultured Bdellovibrio sp.
TTAGCTCGTTCGTTAGAAACCATTGCTTTAGAGATTGAAAATCGCCCTTGGGGTGATCTTTTGAGTCAAAATTAGGCTTATATGACACAGGGCCTTTCTCGAGGTTTCTATTTAACTTTGAGCCCCTATGAACAAAAACGTGTGCTTGCGCAGTATCTGTTTTCACTCGGAAAACGCGATTTTTCGCAGTCTCATCTGGAAGAAATCCAAAAGCGCCTAGACAAGTCGCAAAAAGTGATCACATTCAAAGTTGCAGGATGCCATTGGGAAGTTAACGCAGAGCAAATCAAGGTCCAGTCCTGAAACGGAAGAGATCTTGTCTCAGAGCTAAACTCACTGAAAAGTGCCTTTAAAAGTTCGCTGAGAAGTTGCTTCTTTTGCCATGGCAATCATGCTAACCTTGAGGGGATATTTTAGACCTCGGAATGAAAGGAACTTAAATGCGCTCAACCCAGAAAACAATGGCTCTCTGGTTCTTCTTGATCATCACGGCTGTGTTTCTATTTCAAGCCTATGAGAGCAAGCATCAGAAAGTGATTGCTGATTTCAATTATCCAAAATTCACAGAAGCGGTGAAAGCGGGCGAAGTTGCATCAGTGACTTTCCGTCAAGACTCCAGCGAAATTGTCGGCGAGATGAAGCCTGAGTTCGACAAAAAGTACAACGGCACACATTTTTCTATCGTGGGCAACACGGGTGATAAAGGTTTATCATTCTTGCAAGAAAACGGCATCACGCCAAATTACGAACGGGCTGACTCTGGCGGTTTCTTCCAAACCTTCATCGTCAATTGGTTGCCATTAATTTTAATCGTCGCGATGTTCTTGTTTATCATGCGCCAAGTGCAAGTCGGCGGCGGCAAGGCCATGTCGTTCGGTAAAAGTCGTGCGCGTTTGTTAACGGAGCACAAAAATCGCGTTACTTTTAAAGAAGTTGCCGGTGTAGACGAAGCCAAAGAAGATCTTCAAGAAATCGTTAGCTTCCTTAAGGACCCAAGAAAATACACCAAACTTGGCGGTCGTATTCCTAAAGGTGTTTTGCTTGTCGGTTCACCAGGTACTGGTAAAACATTACTAGCCCGTGCAGTTGCGGGTGAAGCGGGTGTTCCGTTCTTTACAATTTCTGGTTCTGACTTCGTTGAAATGTTCGTGGGCGTGGGCGCAAGCCGCGTGCGCGATCTTTTTGAACAAGGTAAGAAAAATGCACCATGCTTAATTTTCATCGACGAGATCGATGCCGTAGGTCGCCATCGTGGCGCGGGCATGGGTGGTGGTCATGATGAGCGTGAGCAAACTCTGAATCAATTGCTAGTTGAAATGGACGGTTTTGAATCGTCTGAAGGTGTGATCATGATCGCAGCGACCAATCGTCCTGACGTTCTTGATCCTGCGTTGTTGCGTCCGGGTCGTTTCGACCGCCGCGTGGTTGTGAATAAGCCTGACCTTAAAGGTCGTGAGCAAATCTTGACTGTGCACATGCGTAAGACGCCACTAGGTCCTGACGTTGAGCCGTCTAAGATTGCGCGCGGAACTCCAGGTTTTTCGGGTGCGGATCTTGAAAATCTTGTGAATGAAGCTGCGCTCGTGGCGGCTCGCACGGATAAAAAATATCTCGAGATGGAAGACTTTGAAAAAGCCAAAGACAAAGTCATCATGGGATCTGAAAGAAGATCGATGGTGATCTCGGATGAAGATAAAAAAGTAACTGCGTATCATGAAGCGGGACATACTTTAGTTAATAAAAAATTAAAAGGTCTTGATCCAATTCATAAGGTTACAATCATCCCGCGCGGAATGGCGTTGGGTGTGACGCAAACATTGCCGGAAAAAGAAAGCGTGTCGTTGTCAAAACAGACAGCGGAACACATGATTGCATTCTTATTCGGTGGTCGTGCGGCTGAAGAAGTGGTGTTTAAAGATATCACCACAGGCGCAGGCAACGATATCGAGCGCGCTACGGACATCGCGCGCCGTATGGTGTGTGAATGGGGCATGAGTAAGCTGGGGCCTTTGGCGTTTGAAAAACGTGGCGGCGAAGTGTTCTTGGGTATGCAGTATGGTAACCAGGGCGGCAAAGATTATTCTGAATCAAAAGCAGAAGAAATCGATGCGGAAGTTTCGAAAATCATCAACGAAGGTTACTCTGTTGCAGTTCGTATCTTAACTGAATCCAAAGATGCTTTGATCCGTTTGGCAGAAGCCTTGTTAGAGTACGAAACTATCGACGGTCACGAAGTAGAAATGCTTGTGAATGGGGCTGCAGTCAGCGAAATCGAAAAGTATCGTGCAGGCAAGAGAGATGGCAACTTAGCGGCTATGGCTTCTAAGAAAGATTCATCTGGCAGTGATCCAGTGGGTAATACAGGACCCGTAACTATCTAATAAGATCGTTTCGGAAAAAAGGGCACCTTGATGTTGCAGCAGTTTGTCGACAACCTGATTTTTATCGTGCAGCACCTGCGTTTGCAGGATGCTGTCGATATGATTCTTGTCTGGATGGTGGTTTACCGCATCCTAGTTTTGATCAAACGGACTGGTACTATTCAAATGCTTTCAGGTCTTGGGGTTCTGGCGATCGGGTATATCCTGAGTATTTGGCTAGAGCTTTTCACCTTTAATTGGATCTTAGAAAAATTCTTTTCAAACTTGTTTGTGATCGTGGTGGTCTTGTTCCAGGGCGAGATTCGTCGTGCTTTGGCGCACATCGGAAGCAATCCTTTCTTCAGTGACGCTTCCACGATTCAAGAAACACAAACGATCGAAGAGATTGCCAAGGGTGTAATCGCCACCGCACAAAAAGGTTTTGGCGCCTTGATCGTGGTCGAACGCGAAATCGTTATCGATTACCACATCGAATTCGGGACAGAGATGGAATCAAAAGTTTCTGCCGAATTGTTAACGTCTATTTTTCACCCGGAAAGTCCAATGCATGATGGCGCCGTACTAATTCGTAACGGCAAAGTTCATTCTGCGGGCTGTTTCCTGCCTTTAAGTAAAAATCCGGCTTTGGATAAAAATCTTGGAACTCGTCATCGCGCGGCGATTGGTTTAACAGAAGAAACAGATGCTTTGGTGTTTGTTGTTTCTGAAGAAAACAAGTCGATCGGGATTGTTCAAGGGGGTCACTTAAGTCCGCAAGTGGAATTAGGTGATATTCGTAAAGCATTGTATGAAACCTTCGGTCTTAAGTACAAAGCGTTCTCTCAACAAGGGGATGTGTCATGAGACGTCGTTGGTCCAACATGTTCACGGAAAATTTAAGTTATAAAATCGTCGCTCTTTTTATTTCGTTGATCTTGTGGTTAACGATCTTGGGGCGTCGTGATTTTGTCTTAAGTAAAAATATAGATATCGAGTTGATCACAGCTCCTGGCACCCATGTGGTGGCACAGACAACGGATCATATCAAAGTGAAAGTTTCAGGTCCAAGAACGTCATTAAAAAAGTTTTTGGAAAGTTCGCTGTCACAAGGTATTACGCTGGATATTTCCCAACGTGGGGAGGGTGTTGTTTATGTCGACATCCCTTTAAATAAAATCGAAGTCCCGATCGGAGTTCGAATCTTAGGAATCCGCCCTAACCAGATTCAGGCGGAAGTAGTTAAGGTGAAAGGTCCGGCGCATGACGAACAAAAAGGTCAGTAAAGTGGAAAAAAAATCAGGAAAACTTTTTGGTACAGATGGTATCAGAGGCACAGCAAATCAATGGCCGATGACGCCAGATATGGTTGTTAAAATTGGTCAAGCGATTGGCTATCTTTTGCAAAAGCAAGCCGATGAATCCAATGCACCGGCGGCTTCTCGTAAAGTTGTTATCGGAAAAGACACGCGTTTGTCTGGCTATATGATCGAACAAGCTTTAGCGAGTGGTTTGAACTCAATGGGAATCTTCGTACAGCTTGTGGGTCCACTGCCAACGCCCGGGATCGGTTATTTAA